>JBHIDV010000443.1:0-2234 GCA_046760285.1 Sedimentisphaerales bacterium | reverse complement strand
TCCATGGCAAATCCGGATGAGCCTGGCGAAATTCCGTGGAAATGCCTCGCGCCGCTTCACGGGCAGCATCAAGAATATGACGAATACGAACACTGTCATCTTCGAACATATTGCACCTGTGCTTCTGCAACCACTTTGTCGCGGAAATATCTACTTAAATCCTCCGGCGTTCGCATATCTACTTTGCGTGCCCCAAACAGAGCCGACAATTCCTCCTCCATCTCAAAAAGTCGGAAAAACCCAGGTACGTGACCTGGCAAAAACTCCACCAGTACGTCCACGTCACTTTCCGGTCCAAAATCATCCCGCAACGCTGAACCAAAAATTGCTAAACGCCGAATATGATGCCGCTCGCAGAAATCCGCGATTTTCTCTTTAGCTATCACTATGTTCTTGTTCATACATATCCTCTGACCAGCTATACGAAGTACGACTATGTTTACCGTAATTCGGACTTTATGATACCAGCGACCCCACCAATCGTCAAACCAGAATTCCGTCCATAGGCCTGGCCCATCGAAATGATTATTGATTGTTTACTTTTCTCTGAGAACTCTGTGTGCTCTGTAGCCGAAAAATCTGTTCTTGATAATTGATGATTGATTATTTACCATTGACAATTGATTCCACCGGTGGTAGATAAATCCAGACCGGCTTATTAGCCGGAAGTAAAAGTAAAGGTGATCCAACAAGATTAGTAACAAAAATTGTTAACTTAGCTATATGAGGAACAAATATGGAAAAGCAAACAAGAAGAGAATTTCTCAAGACGATAAGTTTTGCAGCAGCTTCAGCGGGGACACTGTCAACATTACCGGGCTGCGCCAGCATAAGCCAAAGGTCGCAGGCTGGAAGAAAACGGCCAAACATTATAGTTATCATCAGCGATGACCAAGGATACGCGGACATTGGTGTCCACGGCTGCCAGGACATTGCCACGCCGAACATAGATTCCATTGCGCGAAATGGGTTCCGGTTTACGAACGGATACGTTTCGTGCCCGGTATGCAGCCCGACCCGGGCTGGACTGGCGACCGGCCGATACCAGCAACGGTTTGGCCATGAGTTCAACACTGGTCCGCCGCCTGGAGGTTTGAGAGACCACGTTGGTCTGCCACTAACAGAGGTGACAATCGCTGATGTGCTGAAGTCGGCAGGTTATGTCACCGGCGCGGTAGGTAAGTGGCACCTGGGGATGGCGCCGCATTTCCATCCCTTCAAACGTGGCTACGATGAATTTTTCGGCTTTTTGCATGGGGGACACTCGTATATTGACCCTGGGCTGGGGACATTCAATCCTATCTTGCACGGTACCGAGCCGGTCGACGAAAAAGAATACCTAACCGATGCCTTCTCGCGTGAGGCGGTTGCCTTCATCCAGCGTCACCATGATAAGCCTTTCTTTCTCTACCTTGCTTACAACGCGGTACACACTCCACTACAAGCGCCGCCGCGTTACCAAAATGGCTTCGGACATATCACTGATAAAAAGCGTCGTGTGTATGCAGGTATGCTGACTGCCATGGACGAAGGCATTGGTAAGCTGCTGGCTAAATTGAGAGAACTGGATATTCAAAAAGATACGGTGCTATTTTTTCTCAGCGATAATGGTGGGCCAAAAGCAAATGGCTCCCGTAACGATCCTCTACGAGGCACTAAGGGCACAATGTTTGAAGGCGGGATTCGAGTCCCCTTTATGGTTCAGTGGCCTCGACGGCTAAAAGGTGGTCAGGCTTACGAGCATCCGGTCATTGCGCTGGATATCCTTCCGACGGCAGCGGCTGCAGTGGGAGCTGACTTGCCCAGAGACCGCAAGTTCGACGGGGTGAACCTGCTGCCGTATCTGACCGGCGAGAAGAAAACGCCGCCGCACGAAAGCCTTTTCTGGCGAATGGGGCAAAACTATGCGGCCAGAAAAGGAAACTTGAAGCTGGTGAAAATGGGCGAGCAAATCAGCCTATTCGACCTGTCTTCGGATATTGGCGAGAGCCAAGACTTAGCAGACCAGCGTCCCGATGTCCTGAGAGAAATGCAGCAGGCTTATAAGCAGTGGAACTCTGAGATGATTGAGCCGGTCTGGACCAGACAACGAAGAACACGCAAAACAACAAAGACAAAAAGTAAAAGATGAGCGTGTTTGTTATTTCTGCTGGCAAGGACACTTAGAACTTCTAACAAAATGAGATTGCTTCGTCGCTATGCTCCTGGCAATGACAATGATAGAATGTCATTGC
>JBHIDV010000442.1:0-2235 GCA_046760285.1 Sedimentisphaerales bacterium | reverse complement strand
TCTTAATGATTTTGCCCATAATTATTTTGCCTCTAAGAAATTCTTGCTCAAATAGCGAAGATTTCATTCTTAAGCGACTAAGATTTTTTCCAGACTTCGCTGGAAAAAAAATGGAGTGCTTGAGCTTTTATTGCTCCAATACTCCATCACTCCAACAATCCTTTTGTTACAAACATGGACAATCGAAATATCGACAACAAAATGGTCTTAGTTGGTACACAAACGCCTAAATCTGTTTATATTGTGTAATAGGTTCACGAACTACATTTGATGTCACAAGCTATAATCTTTTGGCAACGGAGCATGTTGAGATAGACCCTAGAAGCGTGGCCGAAAACTAATAAACTTGCTCCATTGGGCGTCCACGCCCAATGTAAAAACAATAACTTGGAACGCAGACGAGGACATCTGCCTGAGCAATTTGGGACTTTTCGGCCACGCTTCTAGACAGCCTTCATCAATAATCTCGCCTGCCGCCAGCCTTTTAAATCTTATCTTTTTCACCTGAGCTCTCTTCTTCCTGGTTTTAGATTATTTGATTGCTAGTCGAACCCTTTAAACACGTTAACAGCCAACCACTTTTAAGTTGATAAGGTCCGATTCAATCGCTCAATTCCCAGTAAGAGTCTTTCCTTCGGTTCGCCGGTAAAGCACAGCCGGATATAGCCTGTGAAGTCCTTGCCGAAACAATCTCCGGTCGCAACGGAAACCCCGGCATCGATACATGCTTCAATGAGCTCCAGATAATCTCGATTACGCAAATATTCATCTGCAGGGAAAAACACAAAATACGTACCCTCTGGCTTGTGAAAATCAATGGTTAACTGTTCGACGAATAGGTCTCGGAGTTGCTGATAATGGTCTCGCAGGGACGGCAACCATTTCTTCCGTGTCCGGACCGGCTCCGTCATCATGTATTGCGCCAGGGTAGAAGGGCTGTAAAGCTGGTGCACCATCATTTTATTGAGATTCTTAACGGCTGTCTCGTTTGCCACGATGTAACCTAACCTAAGGCCTGCGAACATAAAACTTTTTGAGAATGTAAAAGCAGTTAGCGTCTGATCAAGCATTTCGGGGAAGCTTGCAACAGAAATGTGGGACAGGCCATCGAAAGTCAGACCATCGTAGGCTTCATCGGAAATGAGCCACAGCCTGTGCTTGCGGGCGAAGTCGGCGATTTGCTGCAGTTGATAGCGACTGAGCACTTTGCCACTGGGGTTATTTGGTGTGTTTAGATAGATTGCAACCGTCCTGGCTGAGATGAATTGATTTAAATAATCCTGAATATCCAGTTGTGGATTCTCGAACAGAACGGTGTAAAAAGGCACTTCTATGATGTTGCCACCAGCTATTTTCACCATGCCAAAGAAAAATGGCCAGGCCGGAGTAAGAATCAAAACGTCTTCACCGGGTTCTACCAGACTCATTACACTGATGCTGAGGCCATTGGTAGCGCCGTTGGTGATGAGAATTTGCTCCTTTCCCACCTGCAATTGATTGTCCGTTTGCAATTTTTCCACCAGAGCGTCTCTCAAAAGTTCCACGCCAAAGGTATTGCAATAGCGATTGAAATCGGTATGTTTTTCAATGAGAGCGGGAAGCACGGGCAGAGGATATTTGGGGGGCAGATAGGTGTCTCCGATGTGCAGCTTGATTAATTTCTGCTGCTGGGCTATAATTCTGAGGCGGAATTTCTCAAATACTGAACCAGTGATTTCGAGAACTCTTTGCGAAAAATTAGGGAATTTCGGCATAACTTTACCTTTGTTATTGCTCGCACCTGGATATTCATAGCTACAGCAGACCTTCAAAGATTTGATTTTTTATCTTGACTTTATCCGTGTTCATCCGTTTGAGCCATGGGTATGCTTGTGCCATACAAATCTAAAAATAATACTGCACAAAAGCAAAATAACTGCTTTGTTGCGCACCAAATTCGGTATCGTTCGAACCCATGAAAAAATAGGCGCTCACAGCAATTTCTAAGTTTGTTGCTAATGAATAAGTAAAAGCTGGGCCAGCTAAGTAGCTTCTGTCATTAATGTTAATTATGCCATAAAAATTTAAACCAAGAAGCGGAGTGAGATTTTTACTCACTGAAGCAGCCAAGTAATGTTGGGCCAGATTGAAAGTCTGCCCAGAAAATAGATCGCCAATGTCGTAATTGTTCTTATTTGTACTCCCCTGGCCGTTATAATAAAATTCTATAAATGCATAAAAGTCATGCGGAAAATT
>JBHIDV010000441.1:0-2247 GCA_046760285.1 Sedimentisphaerales bacterium | reverse complement strand
AAAATCCTGTTATCCTGTCTGAACAAAGACAAAATCTTGTTAATCCCGTCTAAAAAATGCAACTGCTTCGAGGGCTTATCCGTCGCCGCTACGGCGACGAATAAACGACCCAGGTAAAGATGAGCAAGGGGCTGAGCAATGGTGAGTAAGTGGTTTTTCTTTGCTGGTGGGGGCACAGGAGGACATATCTATCCTGCTATGGCCGTGGCAGAGCAAATAGTTAAAATTGAGCCGGCAGCAAAGATATATTTTTTCTGCAGCACCCACAGCATTGATGCGCAAATCCTTCGGCAGGTTGGCTTCGACTATACTCAGCTTCCTGCAAAAGCTTTCAGCGTCCGGCCTGGTAAGCTAATGGGCTTTTGCACTTCGTTTTTACAAAGTTATCGAATGGCAAAAGAAGTAATCACCAGAAGTGGCAAGGCGATAGCCATCGGTGTGGGCGGATATGTGGCAGCACCAGCTTGTCGGGCAGCACATAAATTGAAAGTGCCTGTTGCACTTTTGAATGTTGATATTGTGCCAGGCCGGGCAAATAAAATAATAGCTCGTTGGGCAAATGAAATTTTTGTTCAGTTCGCCGAAACACAACAATATTTTGCACACAGCGGTACAAAAATCAATGTGGTAGGCTGTCCCTTACGAAGCGGCTTTGAAAATATGGAGCCGAATAGGGCGATAGAGCAATTAGGCCTTGATGAAAATAAAAAGACTTTGCTTATAACTGGTGCGTCGAGCGGCTCGGAAAATATTAATAATGCAGTGTGTTCGCTATTAAAAAAGTTGGATAGTTTCGCAGATGATTGGCAGATGGTTCATTTGGCCGGTCTGCGTAATTACGAAAAAGTCAAGCAAGCCTACGTTGGCGTTAAAATTAGGCATAAGGTTTTAGGATATTACGATGATATGCCGAACCTGTTGGCTGCTGCGGATTTAGTGATCGGCAGAAGCGGCGCAGTTAGCGTAGCCGAGTACGCTGCGGCGGCGGTACCAAGTATCTGTATGCCTTATCCGTACCATAAGGACAGGCATCAGTATTTAAATGCGGGTAAGCTGGTTGAGGCGGGAGCGGCGATTATCATTGATGATCTGCCGGATGCAAAAGATAGAGCTGAGTGGCTGTGGCAGGAACTGGAGAGATTGATGAAAGATGAAAAGGTAAGAGCGGAGATGACAAGAGCCTGCCAGGCAATTATGAAGTTAGATGCCAGCCGTAAAATTGCTGAGAAGTTAGTGGAAATTGCTTCTTAGAGGCCGGACGCAGGCTGCTTTAACTGGCGCCGAGTCATAATCCTTGAAAATTTAGGACTTGACTTGTGGGGTTCCAACAGGTAACTTCTCAGGCTACATTATACAAGATTTTAGGGGACAGAATAATGTGCCAGAAATGTGGATGCTCACCGTGCAAAGTATGTGGTCAGCCTGTAGAGGATGGGGTTTGCTCAGGCTGTAATAAACCTGCTGAAGAGTGTATTTGCGAGCCTAAAGAGTAGGACGGCCACGTTCTTGATTGCGGTTGCAAGTATCGACTTGGCTGCTGTCGGTCGCGGCCAAGAGAGAGGAATGTATAATTACATAGGGCCAATTTTGTAGGCTGGCCGGTTAGTTTAGCTTATAGAGAAAGGACTATAAATGGCAACAAGTGAGAATCTGCAAAATGCATTCGCAGGCGAAAGTCAGGCGAATCGTAAGTACTTAGCATATGCTAAGAAAGCTGAGACGGAAGGGTATCCGCAAGTAGCAAAGCTTTTCCGGGCTGCGGCAGAGGCAGAAACTGTCCATGCTCACGCGCATCTTGAGGCGATGGGCGGAGTAAAATCGACGCAGGAAAATCTGCAGGAGGCGATAAAAGGAGAGAGCTTTGAATTTAACCAGATGTATCCCAAATATGTAGAGCAAGCCAGGCAGCAGAACAATCAGGAGGCGTTAGCATCATTTCAAAATGCGATGGCTGTGGAGCAGGTACACCACAGTCTTTACATAGAAGCGTCGAAAGCGGTGCAGGCGGGCAAAGATATGCCCACAGCAAAAGTGTTTGTGTGCAGTGTGTGCGGCAACACGGTTCTGGACGAGGTGCCCCAGAAGTGTCCGGTCTGTGGAGCGTCGAAAGATAATTTCAATGAAGTTAAATAGTTCCTGTTGCGGAAACAACATTTGTCATTCCCGCGAAAGCGGGAATCCAGCTTTTTAGGCTATAGACTCCTGCTTTCGCAGGACTGACATAACGAAAACAGCTTTCCGCAACAG
>JBHIDV010000440.1:0-2247 GCA_046760285.1 Sedimentisphaerales bacterium | reverse complement strand
ATGTCTGAGTCGATCTTCAGCTCATTAATCAGTGGTTCGACCCCCACATCATCCAAATCCAAGACGGATATAACACCCAGCGCTATCAACTTGTCGACCACTATATCGTCGGCCCCCTCTACAGTTTTAACACAGCTTGTCAATCGTTCAATGCCCAGGTTGTATTCATCCGGCGTTAATATATCGATATCCCAGCCGGTCAGCCTGGCCGCTAACCGAACATTCTGGCCGTGCTTGCCGATAGCCAGACTAAGCTGTTCTTCTTCAACCACCACTGTCGCTCGTCCCAGCTCGAAACACAAGGCAATTTCACTGACCTTTGCCGGCATCAATGCGTTGGCCACCAGTACTTGTGACGAGTCATTCCAGCGGACAATATCTATTTTTTCTCCGCCGAGCTCATCAACTATATTCTTTATTCTACTGCCTCGCACACCCACACAGGCCCCCACAGGGTCAACCTTATCATCGAGCGAGGCGACCGCAACTTTGCTTCGATAACCTGCCTCCCGCGCCAGTGCCCGTATTTCGATAATCTGTTCGTTAATCTCCGGCACCTCGGACTCGAACAATCGGCGGATAAAATCGGGGTGCGTTCGCGAGAGAATAATCTTGACCTGGTTGGAAGTTTCCTTTACATCAAGAATCAGGCATCGAATCCTCTCGCCGGGCCGATGTGACTGACCCATTATCTGCTCGGATTTTGGCATAAAGCCTTCGGTCCAACGGTCTAAACTAATGATTAATGTTCCGCCCTCATATCGCACTACCGAGCCGCTTATGATTTGCCCTTTGCGCTGGACGAACTCGGCATAGATACTATCTCTTTCATCTGCCCTTATTTTCTGGATCATTACCTGCTTGGCTGTCTGAGCGGGGATTCGACCGAGTTGCCCTATATCGATTTGAACGTTATCCTTAAAGGCATTGACCTTGCCTGTTGTTCTATCAATCTGTACGACTATCTCGCTGTCTGGTTCACCAAAATGCTTCCTGACCGCTGAGACCATAGCCTCCTCTAAATCGACAAATATAGATTCTTTGTCGATATTTTTATCGCGAGCTATGTTATCTACAATTCTTAACAATTCCTGATTCATCGTCTTTTCTCTTGCTAATCCAGCACCAATTTCTTTTCTCTTTCTGCCCCAACACCAGAAATTGGTGCTGGCCAAAAAAAAGTGGAAACTTCGATAGTTTCCACTTCCAAAACGCCCCAAACCGAACCAAGGTTGTCGTTTATCTTTGTGCCTACATCAATCTCCTCCTATAGGGTTCTGATATTGGAATCTGTCGGCCCATCAGAACCCAGCTACAAACCTGGTTCGCTTTACAACACTGAAGCAGAAACATCGATTCCCAAGCCGCCATAACTGCAAAAGAGCAGCTGCGCAGACCAATTGTTCGTCTACTCGGCTGCACTGTTCACCAATCCTGTCAATAGCGTTTTAGACATCTGCTTAACCTAAGTTTAGCTTTGGCAGCTATTAATTCTTACGACCTAACTCTTTATAATAATCGTCAAACTCATCAATAGCAATAACTTTTTTGCTAAATTTGTACAATTTTTAGCTTAAATCTGAACTAAAAACTGGTTTGGGAAACCTCGGCGTATCCAAAAACACCTGCTTGGCCATTTAGATACAGCTACGAAAGAGGTCAAGGAAACAAAAACCATTCCATGCTCATGGCAAGAAAATCAATCATTTTTACAGCATTTTTTGCGGTGGATTTTTTAAAAATATTGTGTTTTTGGCGGAAATTTTTGAAGTGATTTGAGGGCTAATCGTTGTTTTTAAGCCAAAAATGGAGGTGGGTGTGTTGGCTTGAGGGGTTTGGGTAAAATGAGCAAGAAAAATTCGGTAAAAATGAACATAAATTGATAAGAAATGGGCAAAAGTGCGTAATTTTTTAGCAAAAATGTCCGCTTTTGAACCACTTTTTACACCCATTTTTTACAGATGATCGAGCAAGAATGCAGAGGGTTAGTGGTTCATGCTCGTGGTTGTAAGCTACAGGTTGCGGATTGAAAAAAATCGAAATGCGAAATCCATCCTTTGTTCCTGTGTCTTCCTGTCACCTGCTGCCTCGACTTGCCCCCCGCGTCTTCCTGGCGAAAGACAGGGGGCAGGGGCAGAGGCCAGAATACAAGAACGGAGACTACGGATGGGTGGAAGCCTCAAGCCAGCCCAGAGCGAGGCCGAAGGGCGCAGCTTGGGGATGGTTTGACGCAATATTTAGAGAATC
>JBHIDV010000439.1:0-2254 GCA_046760285.1 Sedimentisphaerales bacterium | reverse complement strand
TGAGAATTAAATCAAAGAACAAGATACAACTTAATATACGAGCGGACAAAGGGCGCATGCTTTTTGGGTTAGTTTAGTGTGTTTTCGAAGGTCTTTTTGAAACAGTCAATTAAGTGCCCTAAATCCCTTTGCCGCTCATGCTATCGTTAGCTGTAAACGAGTCAGATAGAAGTCTAAAATATGAGTCCGAACTTGGAGATAAATGGTTCTTCGTAAATTTAATTTAAGTATTTTTGTGATTTTTTTCTATAAAAGATGAGATAATCTATGAGTGAATATCAAATAAGTGTGGATGAAATCGAGCGTGTAGCTAGGAAATAATCCTCTCCTGTGCCGCGAAATAGTTTATGGCTTAACACGCCAATGAAAAGAACTAAGCCAAGATAACTAAGAACCATTTGGGAAACATTCTCGCTACTCACGGTAAATTCAAGGAAATTTTCGAAAATTTAATAGATTCATTTCATGGAAGCAAGAGATTTTTCCCGGAATTGACTTAATAATTGCAGTTCAATATATCTGAGGTTTTATGCTTTTTAGTGACTGAATGACATTTTCCTTGACATTTAAATATTTTTTGTTTACTATTTGTAAAATTAGGAATTTCAAACCCCCACTTTCCTATCCGACAGTGGCCCTCGAATCCGGTACCGACGGGGGCGCAGGTTCCGAAGCCGAGATTTTCTGTTGACATAACCAAGTTTTTGCCTCAGTTACATACAGAGGGCAGGGATGCAGCATGCAACGACAAAATCCCCGACTACACCGAAAACGAAACTGCTAGATCAGGTGCGCAGCGCGGTTCGCATGCGTCATTACAGCCTGGGCACGGAGAAGAGCTATATTCAGTGGATCAAGCGGTTTATTTACTTCCACGGCAAGCGCCACCCCGCTGAAATGGGCGAGCCAGAGATCACTGTCTTTCTCTCCGACCTGGCTGCGCAAAAGAACGTGGCCGCCTCGACTCAGAACCAGGCGTTATGTGCCATCGTGTTTTTGTACAAGCATGTGCTGAAGCGGGAGATCGGCGAGCTGGAGCTGGTGTGGGCGAAGCGCCCCAAAAAGCTGCCGGTGGTGCTGACGCGCCAAGAGGTGAAGCGGGTCGCCGACCAGCTCAGTGGCACCAGATGGATTATGGTCAACCTGCTCTATGGCTCGGGACTGCGCTTGCAGGAGTGTCTGCGGCTGAGGGTAAAGGACATCGACTTCCACTACAACCAGATTATCGTTCGTGAAGCCAAAGGCGGCAAAGACCGAATCACAATGCTGCCAGAAATCGTCCGGGAGCCATTGCAGAAGCAGCTCCAGAAGGTGAAGAAGCTGCACGACAAAGACCTGGCGGCCGGGTACGGTACGGTTTATTTACCAAATGCGCTCCAGAGAAAGTATCCGAACACCATCCGCGAGTTTGGCTGGCAGTATGTGTTTCCGTCGCGGAACTTGTCGGTCGACCCCCGTAGCGGACGCAAGCAGCGGCATCATGTACTGCCGGACGTGCTGCAGACCGCTGTAAAAGTGGCGGCTCGCAAGGCGGGAATCCACAAGCACCTTACCCCGCACACGTTCAGACACTCGTTTGCAACACACTTGCTGCAAGACGGCCATGATATCCGGACGGTGCAGGAGTTGCTGGGTCATAGTAGTGTAGAAACAACCATGATTTATACCCATGTACTCAAAAAAGGCGGGCTTGGGGTGACCAGTCCCGCTGACAAGCTGTAAGGTTGTGAGCGATGAAGGCGATACGAAAGCTTCGGCCTGGCCAACCGGGAACAAAGAAATGGCTTAAGAGATATGGCGAGAAGCTCCTCTGTGTTCGGTACAGGTATGACCAGCAGCGTAAAGTGCGCACAACCACGGTTGAATTAGCAGTGGAGGAAAGCCCCTGGCACAAAAGTGACCAGCGCATCCCCATGAACAAGATCGTCAACGTACGCATTGCTTACGAGGAAAGCCATTTCCGAAAACTGGTCAAGGCGGTGGGGGGAAAATGGAACGCAAAAAACAAAGTGTGGCAGCTCCCCTACCGGGAAGCACTGGAACTTGGGCTGGAGAAACGAATAATAGCAGACATTGAAAATGTCTAATATGAGAAACAATCAGGCGAGAGATTCGCCAATGTGAAAATGTCTACTATTAGACATCGGCGTATGTCTAATAGTAGACAAAAGCCAAAAAAGTTTCTCGATACAGACATTTATGTCTAATATTAGACATGAAAAAATCGGGTGAAAACCTGGTTCAGTAATATGTT
>JBHIDV010000438.1:0-2270 GCA_046760285.1 Sedimentisphaerales bacterium | reverse complement strand
GCTCATTTCTGGTCAATTTTTGCTCATTTTTTACCAAATTTTCCTTACCTATTTTGCCCAAACCCTACAAGCCAACATGCCTACCTCCGTTTTTCGCCGAAAAACAACGATTGGTCCCCAAATCACTCCAGATTTTTCCACCAAAAACCCAATTTTTTAAAAAATTCGCCTCAAAAAGTTGCGAGGCCTATGTAGTAGGCCGTGGCAATCTCACTTCTAAAAGATGGAGATTGCTTCGCTTCGCTCGCAATGACGTCCGTCAATCGCTGTTCAGGCTCTGGACTTGCCGCCAGAGACGTTGATAACAGTGCCATGAATATAACTGGCCCGGTCAGAGGCCAAAAAACACACCACGTTGGCAACCTCGCTGAGTCTGCCGGGCCTTGCTAAGGGGATGGAAACTTGTTTGTATTTTTCGCGAAATTGTTCGACAGTAATTCCCCGCGTGTAGGCCACGGCACGTTCGTACTCTTTGGAGCGCAGCGCTGTCGCCTCCAGAATTCCTGGGGCGACGCCAACGACCCGTATGTTGTGCTTGCCCAGCTCCTTTGCCCAGGACCAGGTCATGTTATAAATCGCTGCCTTTGTAGCAGCGTAGACGCTTTGGCCTTGCGAACCTTCCATGCCTGATTCGGAGGCCATATTGATAATAACTCCGCCCCGGCTGGACTTAATCATAACGCGGGCGGCTGCCTGTGCGCAAAGAAAAACCCCCTTCTGATTTATTGAGACGACCTTATCCCAAATCTCCTCGGTCAGCTCTTCTTTTCCTGCTGGGTCCACCAGCAGCCTCGGAATAAGTATGCCGGCATTATTGACCAAGATATCGAGACTGCCGAATGCATCCAGAGCAGCTTTAATCATAGCCTCAACACTTGCTTTTTTGGTCACGTCGGTGGCCGTAGCGATGTGATGGCCACCGAATTTCGACTTCAAATCAGCAGCCACTTGTCTGGCACCTCCTTCATTTATATCAGCGACGACGATTTTTGCTCCTACCTCAGCCAATCCCTCGCAAACAGCTCTGCCTACACCAGAGGCTCCTCCGGTAACGATTGCGACTTTTTCTTTTAGCGTCAGCCAATCCATCCCGCTCAATCTCCAATTTACAGGCTAATTATAGCTTTGATTACGCCATCGCGATAACCAGACACCAAGTCGAATGCCTCCTTTGTCTGTTCGAGCGAGAAACGATGGGTTATCATAAAATCAACGTTTACTTTGCCTTCAGCAATCAAATCGACAGCTTTCTTGGTGAATTTATTTTGCCTTCTTATGTTGACAATTGTGATTTCTTTTCTTCGTATTTTGTCAATGGCCAAATAGATTCTTTCAAAACGTGGAATACCGGTAAGTATTAACTTGCCGCCGGGCTTAAGCACCTCAACACACTGGTCGATGGTTTCCTGCTGTCCTGCACACTCAAACGCGACATCAACCCCGTCAGGCTGTCGTTCAAGAATTTCACTGACAATATCTTGATGGTCAGGATTTCCGACCCAGGTTGCGCCGGCTCTTTTAGCTGCTTCAATGCGCTCTTGGATTTTTTCAGTCATATAACAGGCGTTTGCATTTTCAGCTTTTGCACTAAGGAAGGTGCACAAACCGATTGGGCCTGCACCAAGAATGGCGATGTTGGCGTTTTGAGGCATTTCAGCCTGGCTGACTGAATATGCGCTAATAGATAACGGTTCAGTTATGACGGCTTGTTCAAGGCTAACCGCTCCGCCAGTCGGATAGCAGCATTGCTGCGGCATAACAATATACTCGCACAAGCAGCCGCCGCCCTGGCCAGGCGTGCCCAGAAAACGCAAATTATAACAGGTATTTTCTCTGCCCATTTTGCACTGAGCACATTCGTAGCAGGATACTGCTGGGTCAACTGCGACCTGGTCACCGACTTTGATCCGGGTTACCTGTCTGCCGACAGCTTCAACCGTGGCGGCGCATTCGTGACCTACGATAAAAGGATACTCGACGATTTGAGAGCCGATTCTGCCGGTTTCGTAGTAATGTACGTCCGAGCCACAGACGCCTACCCTCTCAATTTTCAGCAAGACCTCATCATATTTTTTTATAGTCGGCTCCGGCACATCCCTTAATTCCATTTGTCGAATACCTGTCAGTACAGCCGCTTTCATGCAACAATTCCATTAATTACTTGCCGCTCCCTTATAGTCGCGGCTCTGCTTCAAGAAAAATTTTTTCTACCATAGTTACTTCAAAGGTACAAGTTTTATCTCAAAGAGTTTGGGCCAAAATTTTCCAGT
>JBHIDV010000437.1:0-2278 GCA_046760285.1 Sedimentisphaerales bacterium | reverse complement strand
CGGCAGTAAAACATGCCCATTAAACTTACGAATCCGAGCACAGGAAAGACCAAGCCCCACGGATGTCTTAGATAGTTATCCCAAATGGAAAGCCGAATGGTTGAGGTTGCCAACAAGGCCAGAACAGAGGTGATAAGAACAAACCAGGTGGCAATTCGGGAAAAAGTTCGAGAGCGGGTTTGTACCTCGTTTTCGGTTTTCAGGGCCACGTAATTTGCACCGTGCCCCATGAGCGTGAAAAAAGCCACCAGCCCCGTTAGAATTGTAAACCAATCGAGTATGCCTGCTTCCGGAACCACTGTAAAAGTAGTCCAGAGTGGTTCAAAGAAGTAGCCATCGGCATTAAGGGGCACGCCGCGTACTACATTGCCCAGCGCTGCACCAAGGAAAATGGCTAAAAGCATGCTTGCGAGAGAAAAGACCACATCCCAGAATGACTTCCACATGGGATTGTGGATGTGGCCGCGGAATTCGATGCCTACCCCGCGCAGCATGAGCAGCCAAAGCACTATGATCAGCGGGAGGTAGAAGCCACTAAAACTGGAGGCATAAAGCAGAGGAAATGCAAAATATAATACACCCGCTGCAGCAACCAGCCAGACTTCGTTGCCATCCCAAACCGGTCCGATAGCACTTAAAATCATCCGCCGTTCGTTGTCTGTCTTAGCTGCCACCAGATGAACGATCCCTGCCCCTAAATCAAAGCCGTCCAGGATGACATACATGATTAGCATAAATGTTAAGGCAATAAACCAGAAAGTCTCCATCTGATCTCCTTAGCTTAGTTAAAGGTTATCATACCTTATAGTCGCCACAAGTCGGACATCAAAGAGCAAAATCGATGGTCGATACCCAGTTTACAGAACTTTGCTTCTTGCATTTTCTTTAGCAGCTATGGCGATCCCACATGAGATTTGTGTGCATTCGGCCCGTGGAACACTTCTCTTAGAACCAGGTAAAGGAAGAGCAGCCCAAGTACCATATACATTCCCATAAATCCCAGCAAGGTAAACAGGCTATTGCCCGCTGAGACCGACGGAGAGATGCCTTCGGCCGTTCGGAGTAATCCATATACAAGCCAGGGCTGTCGCCCTAATTCAGCGGTCATCCAGCCTGTGGTATTGGCAATATAGGGGAATGGAAAGCTCAGCATTAAAGTCCAGAGAAGCCAGCGAGATGAAAACAGTTTTTCTTTCCAGAGAAGAAATGCTGCAACGACCATAATGGCAATGAAGATGGTGCCCAGGCCCACCATGATGTGGTAGCTGTAATAAAGCAGCGGGATGTTATCAGGCCAGTTTTCTCTTGGGAAAGCATCTAAACCTTTAACCTCTGCTTTCCACCGATAATAGGTAAGAAAGCTGAGCAACCGGGGAATATGGATTGGGTTATCGATTTTCATTTTGTCCATATCGGGCTGCCCAATCAAAATGAGTTCCGCGCCTTCCTTGGTCTTGAATACGCCTTCCATCGAGGCCAGCGTTACAGGCTGATGTGTTGCCACATTCTTCCCTTGGCCATCGCCTGTAGGAAACGCGAGCAATAAACATGAGATCAAACCTGCACCGACGCCAAGCCTCAAAAATATTTTGCCGTACTCGACGTCACGATCTGCCAACAGGTAATAGGCGCCAACAGCAGCCATTACAAACGCTGCCGTGACAACCGCACCAAGCATGTTATGTGCATACTGCCAACCCACCCAGGGATTAAGCAGCAATCCCCAGAAGCTGTTGAGCTGTACTGTTCCATCAGCGGCGACTTCGTACGCTACTGGATGCTGCATCCAGGCGTTGGTTGCGATAATCAGATAACCCGAGACCCAGGAGCCGAGAAAGACCATGAACGCAGCAATAAGATGACCGACCTGTCCCAATTTCTTTTCACCAAACAGAAACAATCCCAAAAAGCTGGACTCAAGGAAAAACGCAAAGACACCCTCCATAGCTAAGGTTTGGCCAATGACACCACCGGCAAAGACGGAAAATTTGGCCCAATTCGTGCCAAATTGAAATTCTAAAGGGATGCCTGTAACAACCCCCATAGCAAAGTTTACGGCAAAGATTTTCGCCCAAAACCTTGCACCATTATTGAATCGCTCGTCCTTGTTCCACAGGGCTAATCCTTTCAGAATCACTATCAGTAATCCCAATCCCATGGTCAACTGTGGAAATAGATAATGGTACATAACCGTAAAAGCGAATTGAAATCTATTTACAACTAAAGCGTCTTCCATCCGGAAATCTCTTTTATTCTCATTTCAATTAGTGATTGAATT
>JBHIDV010000436.1:0-2296 GCA_046760285.1 Sedimentisphaerales bacterium | reverse complement strand
TTTATATGGTGTAAGGCACAAAACAATAGGGTAGGTTTTCTGCCGCAGAATCAAGATAAGTATTGCAGGTTTAGGTTTTTGAAGGAAGGAGGTACAGTCATGCCTTAAAAAGTGATGTTGATTTAGCATGGAGGTCGCGAGGGGGGAGGGAGTTTTTAGCAGTTGTTTTGTGGGTGTTTTGGTGTGTAGCCAAAGCATACTTTTGTTAACTTTTTTTGAAGGAGGCATATCATGTGCAGAAAATTGATTTGTTTAGCTTCTTTTATTTTAGTACTGGCTCTGGCTGGTACAAATGTGGCCTTTGGCCAGTTAGTGTGGGAGGGCAACATCCAAGAGGAAAATGATGATGTTGAAGAGCAGCTACCCGCCCACAATATGTATAATACCAGCAGCGACGTCGAGATGCCCCAAGAGAGCGTGGGCGGCACCAAGCAAATAATAGGTCTTCGCTTTACAAACGTGCGTGTCCCCCAGGGTATCACAGTCCTTGAGGCATGGATACAGTTCCAGGTCGATGAGACCAAAGGCGGCACATTACCGGTTAGTCTCATCATTGAGGGTGAGCTGAGTCCCAATGCCGGTCAGCCTGGTTCAAGTCCTAATGACTTGACCAACAGGCCCAGAACGGAGGCCAAGGTGGTGTGGGAGCCGCCGAATTGGACTTCAGTCGGTGACCGAGGCCCTGCCCAGCAGACCAGCGACATCTCCTCTATTATCCAGGAGATAACCAACCAGAGCGGTTGGTACCCCGGCAATGCCCTACTGATTATCATCAGCGACAACCCAGCCAATCCCTCCCAGGGCCTTCGATGTGCCGAGGCTGGGCCAGGGGATGACTCGGCGATGCTGCATATAGAATATGTTACCGCTGTTGCACATGCTACGCAGCCCAGCCCGGCTGATGGAGCGATAGATATACCACGAGATGTGACCCTTAGCTGGGAGCCGGGAGATTATGCGCCGCCGGTCAATGGGCACACAGTGTATTTCAGCGAGAGCTTCGACGACGTCAACGCCGGCATCGGTGGGGTCACTCAGAGTGCTGCCAGCTACACTCCAGCCCAACGCCTTGATTTCAGCAAGACCTACTACTGGCGGGTCGATGAGGTTAATGGGCCACCCGACTTTACGGTACACCCAGGCAAAATCTGGAGTTTTACGACCGAACTGTTTGCCTATCCTATCCAGAATATAACCGCCACAGCTTCCAGCCAGTTCAATGAAAACACCGGGCCTGAAAATACCATCGACGGCTCAGGACTGGATGAGAATGACCTGCACTCCACTGAGGAAGCAGCTATATGGCTTAGTAGTATGACTGGGGCGCAGCCGACCTGGATACAGTATGAGTTTGACAGGGTTTATAAACTGCATGAGATGTGGGTATGGAACTTCAATCAGGTCTTTGAGTCTGCTGTCGGTTTCGGGTTCAAAGATGTTACCATTGAATATTCCAACGATGGTGCCAACTGGACCACATTGGATACTACTCATGAGTTTGCCCGGGCGCCCGGTATGCCTGGTTATGCACACAATACTATCGTTGCTTTTGGCGGCGTGCCGGCAAAATACGTCAAGCTTACCGCTAATAGCAACTGGGGAGGTGTCCTGCCCCAATTTGGTCTCAGTGAGGTACGCTTCTTCCAAATACCGGTCGTGGCAAGAGCGCCTGACCCGCCCTCCGGCACAACAGATGTACCTGTAGCAACGATAGGCCAGCCGATTGATGTAACCCTGAGTTTCGTAGCGGGCAGAGAGGCAGCCAATCACAATGTGTATTTAAGCACCGACCAGCAGGCAGTGATAGATGAAACTATCAGCCCTGTTAGTGTCCCTGCCGACCGCAGCTACACCAGCTATAATGCCGGTTCGCTTGATTTAGACCAAACTTATTATTGGAAGGTTAACGAGGTCAATGATGCCGAGACTCCCACCACCTGGCAAGGCGAGGTCTGGAACTTCAGCACACAGAAGTATCTGGTGGTGGATGATTTTGAGGACTACAACGACTTTGAGCCTGACAGGATATTTGATACGTGGATAGACGGCTGGGGCGTTCCTGCAAACGGCTCACAGGTAGGTTACGCCGAGCCTACGTTTGTGGAGACAACCATCGTTCACAGTGGCAAGCAGTCTATGCCGTTCCACTACGACAACACCGCTGGCGTGGCATACTCGGAGGCAGAACGCAGCTTTGCCAGCCCACAGGATTGGACCGTCAAAGGCGCTACCACATTGAGCCTGTGGTTCAGAGGCAATCCGGTAGCCTTCCAGGAATCGCCTCCTGGCACCTTTA
>JBHIDV010000435.1:0-2318 GCA_046760285.1 Sedimentisphaerales bacterium | reverse complement strand
GCTCAGCAATCAGAATATTGAGGGCAAGCTCCGGAGCCAATCTCCCGGTCTTAATGGAGAGGTCAGTTTGCAAAAGTCGATGATAGACTTCTCTAAGCCGTGGCAAAGAATACCTGCCTGCCTGCTCTGACGTCTTCCGCAGCACAAACTCTGAGGGCAAAGCCAGCTTATCCTGAATCTCCGCTTCCGATTTCCGCTGACTTCTGAGCTCCTTTATCCGAACCATCAGCCGAACCTGCCGTGTTAGCATGACGAGCAGACCGGCCGGAGGTGCTCCCTGTTGCAGTAACTGCTCCAGTAATTGCTCGGCTACCCCAGCTTTAAACTCAAGGATGGCGTCGATCATGGCAAAAACGTTGGCTTCCTGAGCATAGCTGACGACTCGCCTAACATCCTCCTCCTCAATGCGGCGACCCAAGGTGAAAAGAGCCAGCTTATCAATTTCATTGGCCATAATCCAGAGATTGCCACCGACAAATCTGGCCAGTAAGTTTACCGCCTGAGGAGATATGCTGCCACCATTCTCGGCGACACGCCCTTGAATCCACTGACGCAGTTTGGCATCTTTTAGTAGCGGAAAGGACTTTACCCTGGCTTTGGGGGAAAGTTCACGGAACAGGGGATTCTGGCTCTTTATCTTACCATCGATTAAGACCAATACGGTGCTATCAGGTATCCTGCCCAGATATTCGCCCAATGATTTAGATTCATCTTGTCGGCTAGCGACGCTGGTGCTTTTTTTCTGCCGCCCGGATTTAACCCTGGGTTCAAAGCGCTCCAGCAGGCCATAGATGATGACCAAGCGTTTTTCGGCGAGAAAAGGCATTGCTTCACAAATAGCCGGTAACTGAGCTACGGTCACCTGTTGTCCGTCAAGGACGGTGGTGTTAGTAGTCAAGGCAGTCTGGTCACCGATACCCTTTTTTATTTCTTCAAGCGCCTCGTGAAGTGAAAAATCGTCCTCGCCGTGGAGTATATAGAGCAAAGTTCTACCCTTCCTACTGAGCAGTCTTCCCAATTTTACCATATCAGGGTAGAACTGGGGGTGGACAAAACCAGTTATTTCTTAAACTGTTTCTTAGATAATACTGTCAGAACGATGGCAGCTATTCCTGGAAGCACAAAAAATGCTGACGCCGAGTATAAAAGAATAGAAGTTGCGACGGAGCCCACTATTGCCAGAGGCCACTTTGTTCTGAATATATGGTAGATACCACCGACAATAGCGAATATGGCAAGTAATGCAAGCACAACAATTGCGAGCCATGCTTTCATATCTAGTGGTCCCACCTCTAATTCATGTATACCTTGAAAGAACCATATAAACGGCACCTGAAATATACCCACGATTATACCCATAATCCCCGCCACAATTGGCTTCCATGTCTTTTTCATGGTGTTACCTAAACTCCCTCTTTGAGAGAATAAGAAGGGCGATAATTATTATTGAAAGTAAAAAAAGCGACACAAAATTAAGATACAATATAGGCGGACTGGGCTTAAAGTATTGGTAACTCTCAAACCAATGTAGCCCGAAATGTGCTACTAGAAATAGTGGGACCGTGGCAATGGCGCCCGCAAATGCTAACCTCCACTTTCTGCGTATCAAGGCAAAGACACCACCAACCACAGCCACTATACCGAGAGGACCAGGGATGACGAATAGAATCCCCCCTAGCCAATCGCTCAAATCTCGGGCAGAACCAAATAAAAGTAGGAACTGAATTAAGACAGAAGCAGATAATAAAATCCACAACCCGGCAAGTATTTCAAATACCCCCGCTACTATTGGCATCCACGTCTTGTTCATGCGATACCTTCGCATCGATTATTACTTAAATTCCCTCTTTGAGAGACGAAGAAGGACGATAATTGATACTGAAAGCAAAAATCCTAACACAAAACTGTACAGTTCGGGAATATTGTGAACGTGCTGAGCCCACCGGGCCAGTCCAAATAGTGCCATTAGAGGGAGAGGGATTGCGGCTGCCGCACCCGCAAATGCTAATCGCCATTTCCTGCGCTTTAAGGCAAAGACCCCTCCAACCACAGACAATATACCGAGAGAAGGGACGAATAACGATAGGAAGTACTTTAGTGACCATGGCCATGGGGTCTCTATATACATTAATGCTAAATAGAAATATGCAGAGACCAACATCCCAAATCCTGCCAGTATTTCCAATGTTCCCGCTGTTATGGGCATCCACGTCTTGTTCATTATTACTCAAACTCTTTCTTGGACAGTGCTGTCGATGCCTAAAGTATTTCATTACATTGGTCAGAAGAATGGAGCACCAATGGAGCGATATGAATAT
>JBHIDV010000434.1:0-2326 GCA_046760285.1 Sedimentisphaerales bacterium | reverse complement strand
TTGTGCCATCCCCAAGCTGCGCTTGAGGCTGCCACCCAAGATTGAACCATGCTCTCGTTTCTTCAAACGTCCAACGTTTATCGTAACCGATACGAGCCTCGCAACCGTAACCGGTTACCGAATTTTTCTATTTTCGTGTTAATTTTGGGCCAGGGTTTTTTCCAGAGTCTCGTCAACTTTTTCAGGCAAAGCCTCTGGCAGGCGCCTCGGTGGTCCAGCTAATGGTAAAAAGACAACAAAGGTTGTACCTTTGTCTGGCTCGCTTTCAACCTCGATTCTGCCTCCGTGCATGGTTACGATTTTGTTAACAATGGCCAGGCCTAAACCTGTGCCCTGGATTTCTTTACCCGGCCGATGTACACGGTAAAAGCGGTCAAATATTTTTGGAAGTGCCTCCTGAGGTATCCCTATACCCGTATCGCTAACTCGTATGACCATATCTTGGCCTTGGGTGCCGGCGCAAACACAGACCTTACCTCCTTCAGGCGTAAACTTGATGGCATTGTTAATCAGGTTTGTTAAAACCTGAATGATTTTAGCACTATCAAATCTAACTTTGGGCAAGCTGTCCTCAAGTTCAAGAGAAAAAACTATGCCTTTGTTTTTTGCAAGATGCACCATGGTCTGATAAGCCTCTTCTACAACTTCACTTATATCATTGACCTGGATATCTAACCTGGTCTTGTTAGCCTCCAGCTTTTGAAAATCCAAGACATTATTGACCAACACTGCCAGCCTATCTAAATTTCTCCTGGCGATATCCAAGAATTTCCTCTGTTGGTCATTGATTTGGCCTACTAAGCCATCTAAAACAATGGCAATAGCTTCCTTCATACACCCTAAAGGGGTCCGCAGTTCGTGTGAAACGGTAGATATAAATTGCGATTTTATCTCCATTGTCTCTTTGAGTTTCTCCTCCGCCTTTTTACGGTCGGTGACGTCGTCAATAGCAATGACCGCGTGTTTACGGCCATCAATAATTACCGGTTCGGCACTTACACACAGCCAAGGCGTAATTTCCTCATTGGCAACTTCAAGCGCAGGCTGGATTTCTACCTTTTGAACCGATTGTCCTGAGTCTAATGCATTTTTAATAGTCTTCCGCAACAGACATTTTTCACAAGCTGGGCTGTATCCACAGCCTTTCTCACTGTAAGTACTGTTGATGCAACCCAGAGCACTACCCACTCGTAGATTGATAATTTGTGGATAGTCTCTGCGAACTGTTTGCCTGACAGCATCATTAACCCGTTTGACTATCAAATTCTGGTCAATCAACAGCATACAGATAGGTACGGCATCAAATATCGCCTCGAGATTTTTTTGCTTTTGGTCGAGTACCTCCTCCAATCTCTTATGCTTGATGGCATTTTTGATTATTGTGGGAATAGCCTTAAGATAGCTTCGTGCGGGGTCTTTTATCAGATAATCACAGGCACCGGCTTTTATAGCCTTTACGGCGATTTCTTCATCGCCGGCTCCTGTAGTAACGATAATTGGCGTATCCTTAATCAAATCAAAGATGTCAAACGCTGTGCCATCGGCAAACAAATAATCTGTGACTATTACGTCGAATCTCCGGCCATCCAATATGCTACGAGCTTCTGAAATGGACGTGGCCAACGTACAATCATACGGGAGGTTCTCTTGCTCAATCAGCCATTCAAAGGCCTTTTGATCGATCTTATCATCTTCGAGCAGTAGAATCTTGCGTCTTGTGTCATCCATAGTATAGTTCAGTTTGCTTGTGGTTATTGGTATCCGCTTGCCCTGTTTTTGGCCTGGCGTCAGACATTATGCAAGGTCTTTTTATTGGTCAGAGCATGAGCAATCTTTTCCACCAACTCTGCGATATCAAACGGCTTTGCAACGTAATCCGCGACCCCGTAAGATGAAGCTTTAGCTATATCTTGCGGCTCACAGAGCGCGGTGACCATTATGACGGGGATGTCTTTTAACTCTGGGTGCTGCCTGAGCTGCTCCAGCACCTCATGGCCATCTATAACCGGCATACAAGTATCCAGCAGCACCAGGTCCGGCTTTTCCTTTAGGGCCTTTTCTATCGCCTCCTGGCCATTAGTGGCTGTAATAACGTCATAGTGGTTCCACTGAAGCCGGCATTGGATGGTGGTAATATAATCGGGTTCATCATCGACGATGAGTATCTTAGCACGGTCGGCCTTCTTTTTTGACTTAAATAATCCTAACATTTGCGTTTGCCTTCTAAAATTTTTTACTAACTTTTTAGATTTATCTTGTCATTGTATTAGTTCCCAGATTTTTTATCGACTTAAGCACTCAACAATATTAGAAAAAATCCCACAAT
>JBHIDV010000433.1:0-2339 GCA_046760285.1 Sedimentisphaerales bacterium | reverse complement strand
CAAAGACAAAAATTTGGAATAACTCAGGTGTTCCATTGGTTTGGCAAGATAGAGGCGCGAACAGATGCGGCCGCGGCGGCGGCAAAAGCTGCCCGGCAGCGGTATGAGGCGACAAAGTTAAAGCTCTTTTTCGAAGTCAAGGACGCATTTCACGAATATGTGTATTTGGCAAGGGCGGTTGAAATAGCGAGGGAAAATCTTGAGCTTTTGAAGCATTTTGAAGAAGTTGCGCGGATCAAGTATATGGCAATGGTGGCAATGCATCCTGATGTGATCCGTGCGCAGGTGGAACTGGCGAAGATCGAAGATGTGTTGAAAAGTCTTGAGGATTTGAGGGAACCGATTGTGGCTCGGCTGAATGCGGTTCTAAACCGGCCAAGTTTTGAAATGCTGCCGTGGCCTCGGAGAGAAAAATTTAAGAAAGTAGAACTAAACCAGCAGCAGATGATTGCGCTGCTCAGACAGGCCAATCCTGAGCTTACTGCGCTGGATTTTGAAGTGGAGGCGGCAAAGCACAGAGTCGAGCTGGCAAAGAAGAAATTCTGGCCGGATATAGGTGTGGGTGTGGATTGGGTTCAGACAGACAGCGCACTTATGCCTGGTTCCACCGATAGCGGCAAGGACCCGGTTGTACTTATGTTTACTATGAACCTGCCTATCTGGCGCGAGAGCTACAAAGCGGCAGAGCTACAGGCCAAAGCAAGTGTGAGAAAGACATCACAGCAGAAGACAGAGATAGAAAACACGATTATAGCTCGTGCCACACGAGCACTATACGACTTTGATGATAGTAACAGAAAGATGAAACTCTACGGCGATATTCTGATACCGAAGGCAGAAGAGTTACTGGGTGCATCTGAGACGGCCTATACGGCTGAGACGATTGACTTTTTGAGTTTGATAGATGCTCAGCGAACACTGCTGGAGTATCAGTTGTTGTACGAAAGAGCTGTAACAGACAATCAACAAAGCCTGGCCGAATTGGAGATGCTCACCGGTACAGAACTACCACCAGTTAACCAAAAATCTACAGGAAAATAACTGGACTCTTCGTGAGGTTTTTCGCAAAAGGATAGCAAAAGTGAAATCATATATGTTGTTAATTCTGCTGACAGTTATTGTTTTAGGACTTGGCCTGACCAACGGTTTCTTGCAGCGCGCTTTGGCAGACGAACCCAGCGGGCACGAGCACCAGCATAACAGTTCTTTTTCATTATTTTCGCTGGTTCGGCCTTTAGGAATAGCCACACTTTCCTTCGTTTCTGCTACTTTGCTGACAGGCCTATTTCGCAGAAAGCTTAGCCGAAGATTTCTCAAAATACACCTGGCTCTGTCAATAATCTCCGTCATTTTGGGCTTTACACACGGATTATTGGTTTTTGTTTTGTATTGAACATAAATCCTACGGCAATGGTATAGTACAGCAAAGGTAATAGGCATGGAAACAATACATTCCAAATTAACACGAGCTACGAAGATAGCCAAGATCGTCATTTTGGTGGTAATAGCATTCGTAGCTGGCTATTTAGTGAAGTCACTTCCACAAGCCGAATCCATTACCACACAAAGATCAGATGTTGGCCAGCAAGCTGCCCCGCGAGAGCAGTCGTGGTGGACCTGCTCAATGCACCCGCAGATTCGTCAGCCTAAGCCCGGCAAGTGCCCGATTTGCTTTATGGATTTGATACCTGTGGCTTCAGAGCAGGCTGATGTCGGCCCAAGGCAAATTTCCTTTTCTAAAGAGGCCCTTAAGCTGATGGAGATTGAGACTGCGCCGGTAGAGAGGAAGTTTGTTACAGCCGAGATTCGGATGGTTGGAAAGATAGATTATGATGAGACGCGGGTCAAACATATCACCGCTTGGGTGCCTGGGAGAATTGACCGGCTGTATGTAGATTTTACCGGCACCAAGGTCAACAAAGGTGATCATATGGTTTATCTTTATAGCCCAGAGCTTTTAAGCGCCCAGGCAGAGCTTCTACAGGCGGTAAAGGCGGTAGAGAACTTCAAGGCGGGAAGCTCTGAACTTATAAGGCGCTCGATACTGGCTACACTGCAAGCTGCCAGAGACAAGTTGAGACTGCTCGGGTTGACGGTAGAGCAGATTGAGCAAATCGAAAAGACAGGAGAAGTGGTCGACCATATCACGATTTATGCCCCAATAGGCGGGGTGGTGATAGAAAAGCATCGCACAGAGGGGACATATGTTGACACTGGTACGCAAATATACACCATTGCGGACCTTACTCATCTGTGGGTGAAGCTGGATGCGTATGAATCCGATATGATGTGGATAAGGTACGGGCAGGAAGTTGAATTTACAACGGAAGCTTATCCGG
>JBHIDV010000432.1:0-2349 GCA_046760285.1 Sedimentisphaerales bacterium | reverse complement strand
CTTCTTTCATGTCTGCTGGTTTCGGTCCGGCTGAAATTAACACCCCAGGTGACATCGTTCTTTGGCTCAAAACGCATATTGCCAATGGGGATAGCTATTTCTGCGAACCACCGGTCCTTCTCCACCGAGCAAGCAGTCAACCAGTCGCAGCCCCAGGTGTCATCATAACCAAAAAGCCCAATTCGGGCATCGTAGCGGGTTCCTAACGTATTTGTCGTAAAGATGTATGCGCAACGATGGTCATGAAAGGTGTCCAGCCGAACACTGACATAGTCCTCCTCTCGGAGCGATTGATCATATCTTCGTTCAATGGCTACGATACGGTTGGGGTCCGGCTCCAGACACTCAAAGGCGATGTACACATTTTCATTGTCGTAGAGCACACGCACAAATGTCTGCTCCACAGCCAACTGTTCCGTCCTGTAGTCGATAAAATCCGTAGATACATTCGCCTGTGACCAGCAGGCATCGTCGATTTTCCCATCAATTACCGGAGGGGTATCTGTCCGTACCGCTGCTATAGAGCGAGCAGGCCCTCTGGCTTGAACTGGACGCGCGTTTATTAGAAGGATTATTGCTGATAGGGCTATATACAGTTCTCTGGAGTGCTTCATATTGCTGCTTCTATTTCTTCAGCCCCACCGCATAATTCACTGAGATTTCTTATGTTATCTGTTTGGTTACTTTATTAATCCTCCATCACGTTATTTTACTCAATACGGCTTATTTATACAACCATTTGAGACAGAATTTCTCAAGCCCGCGCCGGTGGGCCACAAATCATGAGTCACGTCTTAAGTGCTGCTGAGCCCAGATGGCAAGGGCTGAACCTGCTAACAGAACTACCCCGGAGAGCAACTGAAGAGAATTTAACAATTCGCCAAAGATGACATTGGAAATCGCCAGCACTGAAAAAGGCTGGGCCAATATAACTAACGATGGGATGGTTGCACCGATGCGCCTCATCGCGGCGTAGTACAGCACATGGCCCAAAGCTATGGCTATCACCGCTGAAATTACCACCACCGCCCATCTCTTAGTGCCCATTGTCACGCACTGGCTAAGACCACCGAAGATGAGGCCTAACACAAAAAGTCCCGCTACCGTATAGATGCTAATAACAGAAAAGCCGCTGCGAGAATCTGTATCTCTAAAGGCCATCCTCACAGAAAGCGTATACACCGCCCACATAAAGGCACAAGCAAGGGCGATAGCTATGCCGATTATGGTCCCGCTGGCAGCGAAATCTTGCTTATAATATATCACGCCAACGACCCCGATTACTGAAAACGCCAGCCCCAACCAGAAGCGCTTGCTTCTTACCAGGCCTCTTTCATCGGCAAAGAATATTAGCGAAAAGCCGGCTATCCAGATAACAGACGATTTCGCCAGTAGTGCCATAAAAGCTGGGCCTACATAATAAAAACCCGCAGCCCATAGACTCTGCATAGTGACATTTGCTGCAGCCGGCAGAAGAGCTTTTCGCCAGAGCTTCGCATCGATCTGTTTTCTTTTTGTAGTAAACAGAAGAAATGGCAGCCAGAACAGACAGCCCACCGAATAGCGTAGCAGATTTTGTGTCCACGAATCGATGTAGCTGGACAGGTATTTTATAGATATTGGCCCAACTGTCCAGCAGGCCAATACTGCAATGCAGGCAAAGGTTGCCGCGATGTCGAACCTTCGTTTGTTCATTCACTTTTTGTCCACTCCCCGTTTTCACGGGGACAAGGTTTAATTTTTCCTTATATATACGCGGCAATACTATCTAAAAGAATAATCATTAATCAATAATCAATTATAACTGTCCTCCGTTTTTTGTCGTCCCTCTTCCGTCGTCCATCCCCCATCTGTTGCCTGTCCTCCGTCCTCCGTTGTTTGTTCTTTGTCCCGCCACACTGATGGCGGACGAGCTTCTGCCTTCTTTTTTGAGATTGGCTTTGTTTGGGTTTGTTTTCACCAAGTGTCCAATGCATTATTTTATCATAATCCCTTGTTATATTTAACTTTACATCCATTTGATTATTTTAAAAATTGGCTTTGTTTTGCATAAAATAGGGCGATTTGTAGAGGATTCTCGACAATTGTAGAATAAGTCGCGTGGCACGCTAAAACGTAATTTGGGCGTAGATTTTGCCATGATTTTGCTGTCTTCTGTTTTGAAATTGGCTTTGTTTTGCATAAAAGCTCATATATTGGTTATTGGTAATTGGTAACTGGTTATTGACTGGACCTGCTGGTCCCTAAGACCTTGCCACGCTGTAGCTTACAGACATGCAATCTGAAATGTCTATTTATCTCCGCCTCCGGGCGGTTTATATTTGCCTGCTGGCAAACATACAAATATTC
>JBHIDV010000431.1:0-2356 GCA_046760285.1 Sedimentisphaerales bacterium | reverse complement strand
GATGACAAATATTTAATTGAACTAGCATATTCTGAAGCAGGTAGAATAATCCTAACAACAGATACAAGACTAAAAGAGAAACTGCAAGGCGAAACCGACTTAAAGATTTATTTACTTGAAGAATTTCTGCAGAACTATCTGTCTCAAAATTAGGACACTGCAATATCAGTTGGCTTCAAACCCAAACCCTCAAACATAATTCTGAGAAATCCCTATAATTAGCGAAATCTGGGTTAAACTTCTCCACGGAATACAAATCACAAGGTTCGCAGTTCTGCGCCGACAGAGTCTGTCAAGCTATCCACGATATTGGCCTGGAATTGGTCCACTGTGTCATGGGTCAATGTGCCTTCTTGGTCTCTGAACCGCAGTGAAAGGGTGACACTTTTTCGGCTGGGTGGAATACCCTTGCCCCGGTAGGTCTCCACAAATCGGATGTCTTGCAGCTCAGCAGGCGCTTTGCCTCTGATGGCCTTAACAATATCGGCCCAGCGAATTTGCTCATCAATAATAATCGAGAGGTCCCGCTCTATCGCTGGAAATCTTGGGATTGGCTTAAGTTTTATCAGGCCGCTCTGTAGAGCCATAAGCTGCTCAAAATCCAGCTCTGCACCACAAGGGGCGAGGTCCTTGAAATCAAATTTTTGTTTCACCGCCTGGGAAAAAATCCCTGCGGCACCAATGGTTTTGTCATTGGCTGTAATTTCAGCTCCAGCTTCTGCCCAGACCAACTCTACTGGTCTAAATTCAATTTTGGCGTCTCTGTCAATACTTTTTATTAGTCCTTCTACCACGCCTCGCAGGTCTCGAAAGTTGCTATCGCAGACCAAAGCTAACTTGGCCTTTTCGATGGGCAAACTGCCCCTTTGGGCAGTCGGGACAAAAGTATCCGCAATTTCAAATATCCTGCACGGCAAGTTCTTGGCGTTAAGGTTTGTTTTCAGAACGGCTAACAAAGAGCCCAAAAGACTCTGACGAAGCAGATTGGCGCTTTTTCTGGATTCGTCTTTTACACTCAGATGTTGTTTAGCGTCCCGTTCCGTAAAAAGCTCAGCCACAGAATCACTAACAAAACCTACACTAATCGTTTCAAAAAAGCCACAACCATTAAGGTATCTTCCAATTGATTCAGTCAATTTCTGACGAGTATCTACCGGGACTGCCTCGATCTCGATTTTCCGCTTTGTAGGTATCTTATGATAGCCATACACGCGCGCGACCTCTTCAATCAAATCAACCTCACGATAAATGTCACTACGCCACGAAGGTACACAGCAAACTATCAAATCATCCTTATATCGCGGCTTAAAGGACAGGACAGAGAGAATTCTGACAACCTCGTCAGGGGCAACATTGATGCCGAGCAGCATGTTCAAACGCTGAAGCCGTAACGTCACTTCTTTAGGTGCCGGTTTTTTAGGATAAATATCAACCACACCTTTGGCTACCTTACCGCCCGCCACTTGGGTAATCAACTGGCAAGTACGTTTGGAGGCCCAGTCTACCATCTCAATATCCACTATGCGTTCAAATCGAAAAGCTGCCTCCGAAGGCAAAGCCAGTTTACGAGAGGTCCTGCGGATACTTACCGGGTCAAAATATGCATCTTCCAAAAGAATGGTAGTTGTTGTCTTGCCCACTTCAGTATCCAGCCCACCCATAACTCCTGCTATAGCTATAGGCCCTCGCGCATCAGCAATAATTAGCATATCAGTATTCAAATCACATGTGGTACCATCAATACTGACAATTCGTTCGCCAGCGATAGCTTTTCTGACTATTATTTTGCCCTGGGCAATTTTGGCATAATCGAAGGCGTGTGGCGGCTGGCCGGTCTCCATCATCGCATAGTTGGTAGCATCAACGACATTATTGACACTTCGCAGCCCAACAGCTTCGAGCCGATTTTTTAGCCAATCCGGCGATGGACCAACCTTAACTTCCTCAATAATCCGGGCGGTATATCGGCTACACAAATCCGGCTCGATAATTTCCACGGAGGCAAATTCCGTGACATCTTTGTTTAACTCGTCCAGCTTGACTTTCGGAATCTTTAATGCTTTGCCGGTCGCAGCAGCTAACTCGCGAGCAATGCCGATGTAGTTTAAGCAATCGCCGCGGTTACTCGTGACTTCCACGTCGATTATCGCATCGTTGCCGAGACGCTCTATCCGCTCACAAGGAAGCCCTAAATCGCTCAAAATCTCTGCGATTTGTCCAGCGGAACGTCCGGTTTCGATATAATCACTTAACCAGCTCAGCAGAATTTTCATAATGGAAGCGCCGTTAAAAAATAACTACTAAGGCACGAAGAATATTCAATTAAAAATCGAGTATCGAGATTTGACGATAACTT
>JBHIDV010000430.1:0-2359 GCA_046760285.1 Sedimentisphaerales bacterium | reverse complement strand
ATGTTTTACGACCCTCTTAATGATAAGGTCATCGATTATGTCAATGGACAAGCAGACCTGAAAGACAAAATAGTGCGGACTATCGGCAGACCCGAACAGCGCTTCAGCGAAGATTACCTGCGAATGCTGCGGGCAGTGCGATTCTCTACGCAGCTTGGCTTTGCCATTGAGCCGGGGACCTTCTCAGCGATTTGTGCCAACGCCAAGAATATAGTTAGAATAAGTGGTGAACGCATAGCGATAGAATTGGAGGGCATTTTAGTTAATCCCAACCGCTCGACCGGGGCCTCGATGTTAATTGATAGCGGATTGGCAGAGGCGATTTTTCCCGGCTTTGTCGGCGAACAGGCAAAATTCGCGGTCAGCGTGTTGGGTAAACTGCGAAAGAAAGTTGGTTTTGCTTTAGCCTTAGCTGGACTTTTTGCCGGCTACGAAACGAAGTTCGCTATGGAAAAGTGTAAGATTCTGAAGCTCAGCAGAAATCAGAACAAGCATATAAAATTCTTACTGACCAACAGAGACAAACTCCTTAAGCAGATGTCTTTGGCAGAATTGAAAAAGATTCTTGCTGAACCGTATTTCTGGGACCTGTATGAGCTGCAAAGAGCTATTCAAAAAGCGCGGGCCGAGAGCGTCACGGCATTGGTAAATTTGCGCAAAAGAATAAAGGCCCTGGGTGACATCGAGTTAAAGCCCAGGCCCCTGCTCAATGGCCACGATTTAATTCGATTAGGTGCAGTACCCGGCCCTGCCTTGGGCCAATTAGCTGAGGAGTTGTACATCGCTCAGCTTGAAGGCCAGTTGCAAACGCCGGAGCAAGCCCAGCTCTGGACCCAACAATGGCTGAAAAAACACAGAATTATTGAAAAATAGTAGCGACATAAGTTGATTTGAGGAGAAAAGGATATGAGTGCAGCTTGTTACACACGTCGGGATTTTCTAAAAGTAATGGGTTTAGGGACGGCTGCGCTGGGACTGCCGACTACTCTGTTTGCTGCAGAAAAGGGCCCCACTGGCAAAAAAAGACCTAACGTTCTGTTCATTGTTGTAGACGATTTGCGGCCTCAACTTAACTGTTACGGCCACGAACAAATGCTCTCCCCTAACATCGATCGCTTAGCTTCGGATGGTGTCACTTTTCTGCGTTCTTACTGCCAGGTTCCTGTATGTGGCGCTTCACGTGCCAGCCTTCTGACGGGAGTTCGGCCTACGCGAGATAGATTTGTCGGTTACAATGTCTGGGCACAGAAGGACCTGCCGGGTGCGTTGGTTCTTCCGAAACACTTCAAAAACAACGGCTACCACACCATATCGAACGGCAAGGTCTTTCACCATCGAACCGATTGCATCGATAGCTGGAGCGAAGAGCCGTGGCGTCCGCAAGGCACGTGGAGAAACTATCTTCTGGCTGAAAATATAAAACTTGCTGAGAAAAACCCCCGGCATGCCGGGCCTGCTTACGAGGCTGCGGATGTTGCCGACAACGCTTATTTTGATGGGATGATTGCCGATAAGGCGATTTCAGACCTTCGCCGTCTAAAGCAGATGGATAAGCCATTTTTCCTGGCACTTGGTTTTCTAAAGCCGCATTTGCCGTTCAATGCCCCCAAGAAATACTGGGACTTATACAGAAAACAAGACATTGACCTTGCTGATAATCCTTTCAGGCCCAAAGGCGCTCCTGATGCGGCTTTGCACAACTGGGGTGAATTGCGAGCCTATGAGGGTATTCCCAAGAAAGGGCCATTGCCGGATGAGCTTGCACGGACACTGATACACGGCTATTACGCATGCGTCAGTTATACCGATGCTCAGATTGGCAGGGTCCTGGCTGAGCTGGGGCGTTTAAGCCTGCGTGACAATACGGTTGTATTACTTTGGGGCGACCACGGCTGGAACCTGGGTGAGCACGGCTTATGGTGTAAACATTGTAACTTTGAAACTTCTTTGCATTCGCCGTTAATTGTAACTGCCCCGGGAATTGAAGGAGGCAAAAAGACCAATGCCTTGACCGAATATTTGGATATTTATCCGTCCCTTTGCGAATTATGTAATCTGCCTCTGCCTGCGCAGCTTGCTGGCAAAAGTTTTGTACCGCTTATGAAAAATCCAAACCTGCCGGGGAAAAAGGCGGTATTTAGTAGGTATCGTGATGGTGACTCTGTCAAAACCGACCGGTATCGCTACACCGAATGGCGCAGAAAAGACGGCAAGGTGTATGCACGAATGCTGTACGACCATCAAGTTGACCCATTTGAGAATGTGAATATTTCGGAAAGGCCGGAAAACAAGAAACTGGTAGAAAAATTTAGCAAAATGCTCCAGAAGATTCGCGAGCAATCACTACGCACTGAATAAA
>JBHIDV010000429.1:0-2365 GCA_046760285.1 Sedimentisphaerales bacterium | reverse complement strand
AACACCCTAATGTTCAGTTCAATTTTTATCGACCTGCCATAGGCACATGCGAAGTGGAAATGCATTAACTGGGTATTTCATAAAAGCAAAAACATGGCGGCAGATGTATTGATTCTAAATACGGCGGTAACTGATTTGAGAAGGCCGGATTTTGACTTTGCTGATGAATTGGTGGGCAAAGGAGGCCTTGCCAAGTGTAGAACGGAAGATATGCCGAATTATTCTCAAGAGCAATTAAAAGAATGGATAGAACAAGGCTTCGCCACTGCCGGCGGGCCTGGCAACTGTGCTCCTTTGATTGCCAGGACCGGCTTAAAAGTCGCCATCGGGGCCAATCTCGGTAAGGGCAATTACGATGGCTTAGACGCCCAGGGCAGATTCTTTTATGATCTAATGACTGCAAACGGCATTGATATGTCACAGATATACATACATCCTACTTTGTCCACAGGGACAACGTTTATTCATAGTACATCAGGAGAAGATAGAGGAGGCATCGCCTATTTTCCCAACGCTAACGACGATTTTGATTTTGAGATATTCAAAGGAGCTGTGGAACGATTAAGGCCCAGCATAGTTTATTATATGTATTCCGGCTTATCTAAAAGAGGTGACGCCAATGGAGGCCGAGATTTAGCTGAATTTGTTAAATGGTGTCGTAGTAAAAAAGCCGTCACTATCGTCGATTGTCATACTCTAACAGGCAACCCAGCAGAGCTAATTAAAGCGGGCCGGGCGATAGAACAATATCAGCTTTTGGTGCCACTGTTGCCTGAAGTTGATTTATTCTTTACATCTTCTGATGAAGCAAAAATGATAGAAAACACGCTCCGGGGGCCACGACATTGGGGCCAGTTTAGCGAGCATGAAAATAATGTGCATTTTCTTAATTTTTTGAGCGGAAGATTCTGGCAGAAAGATAATAGAACGAAATTATTCGGTGTTACGGTCAGCGATGGTGCCTATGAAAAACACATTAGCCCAGATGGACTTGTTGGCGGGCCAAACAAAATCGAATCCCGCTTTATGGCAGGAGAGGTAATCGATTTAGTTGGGGCGGGGGACTCATTCCGGGCAGGACTTATTACGTACATTGCCCACAATTTGGAGGAGTTTAAGAAAGGTACGATGGACTTCGACGAGGCGGTACAGATGGGCAACCTGTTTGCGTCACTTTATATAAAAGCACCGCTTAATGACAGATACAGCTATATCAAAGCATATGATAAGATGCTAAAGGTAGTCCGTAGCGATGTGACCTATCAAAGATTTTGCGAATTGCGGGATGCTTTGAGCTAAGCGGCTAAGATATGAAAGGAAATTTAAATGGCCATGAAGACACCTCAATTTGATTGGCAGAATAAAGTTATCAACTATGCTCAGATTGGAGGCATTGAAACCTCTGTCTTGGATAATGGCCTGGGTAAAGGGACTCGAATTGCCTGGGTAAATACCGGCTCTGGTCTTTGGTACAAAGTGATTATCGATAGAGGACTTGATATCGTTGATGCCTTTTATAATCAATATAGTCTCGCTTGGCTTAGTCATAGCGGAGTAATTGCCCCTCGGCCTGATGCCCACCGCGGACTGGAATGGCTCAGGTCTTTCGCTGGTGGCTTAGTGACAACCTGCGGCCTGACTCATGTCGGTGGGCCTGAAACCGACGAATTCGGCGAACGTGGTCTGCATGGTCGTATCAGCAATATCCCGGCCAGACTCGAATCAATTGTGCAGCCGGACCCGATGACAGGAAAGCTCGACATGAGTATAACAGCGACGGTGAAAGAATCTTGTGTATTCGGGCCAAATCTGGAACTGAAGCGCACTATATCGAGCAGGCTCGGCGAGCCGACCATCAGAATTCATGATGTAGTGACTAACCTCGGCAATATGCCGACGCCTCATATGATATTGTATCATTGCAATTTCGGTTGGCCGTTAGTCGATGAAGGGACAGATATTGTATGGAAGGGAAAGTGGGCATCGCGCGGCCTGGATATGGATAATGCCATATTCAACAGCAGACACAATTTCCGAAAGTGCCAAAAGCCCATGGAAAGTCACAGAGGTGGCGGTGAGGCCTGTGGCTTTATCGACGTAATAACTGACAGAAAGGGAGTCTGTACTGTTGGCTTATATAATCGCAAACTACGCCTGGCAGTTGTTATCAAATATAAGAAAAAGCAATTACCCTGGCTAAGCAACTGGCAGCACTTCGGACCCGGCGAGTATGTCACGGCATTGGAGCCGGGAACCAATCCACCAATCGGCCAAAGCAAGGCCAGAAAACAAAAACAGCTAATTCACATAGCTTCGGGTGCGAGCAAAACTTACGACCTGGAAATGACGGTTCTTACAGACAAAA
>JBHIDV010000428.1:0-2385 GCA_046760285.1 Sedimentisphaerales bacterium | reverse complement strand
GTTTTCGATTATCCTGCCGCCGGCTGGGGTCAAGATGCTTTCCGGATGAAATTGCACGCCGTATATGGGAAGCTCTTTGTGCTGGATGCCCATAATAATGCCCTCAAACTCGGCGGTTTTTTCCAGACAATCCGGTATTTCTGCTGCAATGAGACTATGATACCGTCCGGCCTGTAGCGGATTTTCGATGCCGGAAAATATGCCTTTTTCGTTGTGTGTCACTCTGGAGGGCTTGCCGTGCATCGGCACTGGAGCATGGCCGATCTTGCCGCCAAAATATTGCACGATTACCTGGTGACCCAGACACACACCGAAAACCGGCAGCTTGTCTTTGAAATAATCCACCGCTGCCAGCGAGACGCCAGCCGTATCCGGCGTGCCCGGACCCGGCGAAACCACAAGAAGGTCCGGCTCAAATTCCTCCGCCACCCGCTTAAGCTCAGAAAGCCCCGTGTCAGAACGGTAGACCTTAGCCTGGCAATTGCGCTTGCAGAAATCATCCACTAAATTGTAGGTGAACGAATCAAAGTTGTCGATAAACAAGACTTTTCTGCCTATGTCTTCCATAGGATTCTTCCTATTTTTGTCTTTTTGCCCCTCACTTTTTTACCCCTCACTTACGTTCGGGGCTCTGTTTTCCGTCTTTCTACTTTCCGCGGATTGCACGCAAACATGAGTTTGCTTTGTGCTCGGTTTCTTCAAACTCGGTCTTGGGGACACTATCGTGGACGATACCTGCACCAACTCGAATATAAGCAGTATGGTCCTTGACCTGCAGACTTCTTATGGTAATGCAACTATCGAATTGCCCGTCCACAGTCAGATACATAACTGCTCCACCGTAGTAGCCGCGTTTGGTCTTTTCAAACAAACGTATCAGCTTCATCGCTTCAATCTTCGGAGCGCCGGTAAGTGTCCCCATATTCATGGTAGCAAGATACGCGTTTAATGCGTCAAGTCCGGTTGCGAGCGTGCCTTTGACATTACTTACCAGATGCTGAACCGCAGCGTATTTTTCCACAGTCAATAGCTCGGTGACAATTCTGCTTCCGGGCTCTGCCACCCGGGCGATATCGTTCCGGGCTAAGTCAACCAACATCATGTGCTCAGCCAGTTCCTTGTGGTCGAGCTTAAGTTCAGCTTCATATCTAAAATCGGTATCCGCATCGATTGTATTTCCAACTCGGCCTCTGGGTTTTGTCCCAGCTATGGGCCTGATCTCCACGCTTCGCTTGGCGGTTCCACTGACACGTAAATTTAGTTCCGGACTTGAGCCCATTAGTATTGTGTTGGGCGTATTCAGATAGAACATATATGGCGAAGGATTCAGAGCTCTTAGTCGCTTATACACGTCCAGCGGCTCATCCGGACAAGGCTCCAGTATGGTCCTGCTCAAAACTACTTGGAAAATATCACCATCAATAATATGTTGCTTGGCGTCTCTGACCATCTGTTCATATTCATCCTGATTAGTATCAGTCGAGGTCTCTGTCAGCAGGCCGGTATATCTTTGGCCTGCCGGTGCTATTTTGCCCCTCGATTGTGCAACATGGAAATAGTAGTCAAAGCAATCTTGCGCCTCGGTAATAAGTGCTTCACGATCACCATCGGTTATCAGACAGTTGACTATACAATAGCCTTTATTACGCTGGTGGTCGCAAAGGAAAATGTTGTCGGCGAAATAAAGTTCGTAATCGGGATTGCCCAGCAGGTCTTCTTTATTAGCGGGGAGTTTTTCAAACTGGTCTATGAAATCGTAACTTATAGCTCCGAGCAGGCCACAGGTTACGCGGAACGGCGAACTGGCCAGGCTAAAGGCAAACGCAACGGCCCGTAATACATCCATTTGATTAGTGCTTTGCAGCCGAGTTTGCTCGTCAACGATTTTTTCATCCCGCTTGATTTGCCCGGTGATTGTTTCCGGGCCGAACTCCACCCGTTCGCAGAAATCGAATCTCTGGGTGTTGGCCAAATATTCTATTATGCGTCTGCCGGTATTACTCAAAGCCTTAATAGTAAATTCAACACCGGTGCCGGTAAGGTAAAGAGCCGGCTTGGCGGTGCCGAAACTGAGCGCATTTTCTGCCAAATAGTCGCTGGCCTCGAACAAGGCACAGTTTTTAGCCCGGCCATAATCGCTGAGCCTGGCAAAAAAATCGACCGGCTCATCTATATCAATTTCTTTGACGATGGGCACAATTTGTCCGGGCTTAGCGCTCAGTATTACTTGTCTATAATCTTCCATCTCTCGTATCTCGTATTGTGTATTGCGTATATCGTATATCGCACATTGAACCGCGTCAACGATATACTGTAGGTATATCACGCAATACGCGATACGCATCACGCACGACGAATACGTAAATACAAATAAAAAAAGCAGCC
>JBHIDV010000427.1:0-2405 GCA_046760285.1 Sedimentisphaerales bacterium | reverse complement strand
AGCTATTTCCTAATCAAATCACTCGCGCCTCTCACTCAAGGCGATTGCCAAAAGTCAAGAATTATCTTCGATTATGAGCTTACGGGTATTATTAATAACCCTGTCAGTTTGCTCAGACACGTCCTGTACGTAAGTCGCAGCCATTTTCAGATCGACATGCCCCAGCAGTCGCTGAACCGCAAATGGATCGCCTGATCTTGCCGCAAGTGTAGCTGCAGTGCGACGGAGCGTGTAAAAACCCACACCTTTTTCTGTTTTGATACCTGCTTTCTTAATGAGTTTTGAAAATGCCTCACTGATACCATCATTATGAAATAGCCTTGGAGGCCCGTCCTTAGATCGGCTCCATTTGAAACGCACCCATTTATTACCATACCTTGTTTTGAAAACGCGCTCATTTGTTCTTGGTATAGCTCGCAGACTCTCAACTGTTTCTTTCCACAATGGCAAATTTCGCCTAACACCCGTTTTAGTTCGTGGAAAATCTACTCGGCCTTTCTCCAAATCAAGATTTTCCCATAACAACTCCGCACAATCAGTGCATCCAAAGCCACAATTGAGGCCCAGCCATATCATGGCCTTCATTTGTGTACTCGCATGTTTAAGTAAAGCGCGGATTTCGGACGGACTGAACGTAGCTTGCTTACGCTTGGGTGGTGTTATCCTCTTTATTGCTTTTAGATTTGGGGCAGTGTCCAACAATTCATTTTCCGTTGCCCAATTATACATAGCCTTAACATTTGCAATGCGAGAATTAACAGTGCGGCTGGCCTTGCCTTCTTTTATTAGCTTCGTTCGGTAATTTTGTAAATCAATTGTTGAGATATCTAAAACAAGTCGGTTTGTACCAAGAAATCTGGCAAATTCTCTTAAATGGGAAGTCAGACGGTACAGACGAGACAGCTTTATTTCGCCGGCCTTTGCCCGCGTCTGCTGGTGCTCTAAGTATAGATTACAAAGTGTTTTTATAGACAAAGTGTCGCTTGTAGATACAGGTTTAGGTAGCCTACCAGCGTGTAAATCAGCAGCCTGCTCCAAATAACTGTCAAACGCCTTTTTCTTGTCACTGCCAAAATAGTAAAGTCTACCCCTGATCTTCTTGCAATATTGGCCCGTTGGATGTAAAGTAAGCGGGAATTTGTCAGAACGAGTTTTTCTTTTAGAATTAGATTTTGCCATGGCTGGTCTCCTTAACTACACCGAAATAATGGATTAGAATGATTGGATTATAAAAAGCGAAATGGTTGTAGTCAAGGTTGTAGTTGGAACAGAACTCCCAGATTGTATTATCTTAAGTTGTTTTTTTGTAAGACATTACGAAAATTGAAATGAAATAGCACGAAGTGCACTTAGCCTCCTCCACTCTATCTCCTGTAAAGCTGCCATCTTCTAAGAAATCAAGCGGCCGGGCCCCTCCTCCCTAAGAACCTGTACGAAAATGAATTAAGGACGTCCTATCTATCTACAATTCCAATGCCTATATTTGTTCGGCTAAATAACAAGTAAATATTGCAAATAGCTTGCTCCCACGAACCAATAACACGTCCATCTACCATACGATAGCTCTGCAGCTACCGCCAAGAAGGCTGAAACGGACTTCGTACCGCCGGTCTATCCGGTATTCGTGTTGGAGGCCTACGTACCTGCATTTCTAAACCGCTTAGGGTAACGGTGCTCGAATTACTTTGCGGTACGTATACACCCGTCAATGTAAATGGATCAAAAAAACTATCTTGATTAAAAACCGGCTCATCGGTCTGGTTATCTATATTATCCGCAGCTTCAACCGCTTGACTAATTGGCGATGCTGTCGGAGCATGTGCAGCAAGCGCTACCACCATAATTACGCTAACAATACCAATAACTAAAGGTACACTTTTCATCCATCCTCCTCCCTTTACTTTTTTGCCTCAGAGATAGCGTATCTTCTCCTCATTTTCACCTTCTTTCCTATCCATAGCGATCACACACACAAAGTATTCTGACCCACAAAGAGACTACGTCCACGCCTTTGAATTACAGTCAAGGATTACGCTCCGTAGGTAAACTCTCTACTCCTTGGAAATTCGGAGATTCTGTGTATAATAAGGGTAACCCCCCTTGGCGGATAGTTGAAAGCGGTCGTAGGCTTTAGCCTAACTCCTTTGTACAATATTAGATTATCACAGTGGTCAAAAAGTGTCAAGCAAAAAATTCTTAAAAATTCGAATTTTTTCGTAATTTTTTCACAGCAATGAACATAAGTTGTAAAAAAGCATCCGCCCGAAAAGACATTTCTTATAGAGCTAACCACGATATACTGTAGTTTTCTTAGGATGATACCCAATATGTTGTTTATAAAGCAGAGTTGTCCTGTGTCCTTTTTCGATTAGAACTGGAGTCTGCGACCTTTCTCGGGCTTGAAT
>JBHIDV010000426.1:0-2422 GCA_046760285.1 Sedimentisphaerales bacterium | reverse complement strand
AGGATTTCACGACCTCTGGGGTCATTATGCATATTCAGCAAGGCCGAGCGGAGTTTCTCTTTCAGTTCATGGTCGATACTTGGCGAAACGACCAGAGGTGGGATGCCGCACGGGGCTGATCTGTAGATAATCCTCGTTTGTGCTGTCCATTTGGGTTCTTTGACATTCTCGTACTCCCAGATTAAACTGTCCACGGCAGCGGCATCCACGAACTTCTCGGCCACCGAGTGGATGGAGTTGTCGTGAGAATATGTAAAGATGAACCTGCTGAAGAATGATTCGGGCGTCTCTGACATCTGAGCGAGGACATAGACAGGAATCAGCATGCCTGAGTTAGAAAGAGGATCTGAAAACGCAAAGACCTTGCCTCGCAGGTCCTCGAGGTTTTGAATGGGGCTATCTTTGTGAACAATGAAGTACGAACAATACTCTGTCTTTCCGAAGCACACAGGAACACAAAGAAGCTCCATCCCGAAGTTACGATGACCCTCGACATAGGGACGCGAACAAACAAATGCGGCGTCAATCCGCTCCTGCCTCAATAGAAAGTTCACCTCGGCGTATGTCTTTCGCTGTACCATCTTTATGGTACAGCCGAGCTTTTCCTCAACGTAGCCGAAGATGTCGTTGTAAAAAACAAGCGAGCTTGCCGGTGAGATCATTGCACCAACAGCAATGCGGAGTGTCTCTCTGCGCCGGGGAAAGGAGATGGGTTCGGGACCCCGCCTTGCGGGAAGGGGTTGCCCAAACGCATTCTTTCGCGTTTGGGGGCCCCGAACACTCACCAGGGCTCCGCCACTGGCGGACAAGCTGATACGTCTGGTGGGCTTAGGGTGTGAAGCTCCGCTCAAATATATTGCTACTGCTGCTGTAAGGGCCACAATGACCAGCCCCACCCAGATTGGCCAACGTACTCTTTCCATATCTTACAACCTTTCAATCGGTTAAAAAGCCACATCTTCATCCCTTTACCGGCGACTCTATTGTGCCGGTAGAATCACTGAAAGCTGAGTGCTCAATAGGTTTTAGGCCTTTATAAAATTTGCTCGGTAGCACTATTCAGTATACATTATGATACACAAATACTTTACTCGAATCAAGTGTGAACTGGGTATTTTTATGGAGCTTAAGACGACTCGACCCCATTTTATATGCCACATTGAAATTGAATTAGAGAGTTTTTACAGCCTGTGTCGTGTGTTGCTTCGGCTTGGCCTACGGCTCAGCCTCAGCAATAGAGGACAGAGGATGTAGATAACTGTCTAATTGCATCTGGTACATAATTCGGGGGCAGGTCACAAGAAGACGAGAAATGAGGCTTCGGACTTGACTGTGCCGGCAAGCTCGCTATACTTGTATCTCGAAGTCTAAGACAACAAAGGCCTTATGACATTACATCAAATTCAAGGGCAACGAGATAGGCGGATGCAGCAGTTCGAAAATCGTCCACTTAGTTAATGTAGGATGGGCAACTCGGTTGCCCATTCTTTTGAAATGTTTGCGATGGGCAGACATCTGCCCATCCTACTTAGCTATTGACGAGCTGGTAGTAAAGGAGAAAGCCGAGGGAACGGCCAGGCACCGAAGAATCTAACCTACAGGAACAAGGAAGATTGAGCTTGAGCAGCAGACCTACAGATTACAGAGAACACGCAGAAAGCGACAGAAAGCTTCCAAGCCGCAAATCATAAGTTTTCTGCAATAAAACCCACAGCAAGTCCGTCTTTAATCAAATGGAGAAGCTGTAGGATGGGCAACTCGGTTGCCCATTCTTTTGAAATGTTTGCTTAACTAATGGTATTAGACCGGATTTACAAGCCTGTCTCGAGCGAAGCCGAGGGGCCGAGGAGATTATCCTGTAAATCTTGTCCTTATGGAATGGCAACGCGATATGGGATTGTATAAATTAAGCCACAGATTAACACAGATTTTTAGTAGTTTTTGTTTTGTATTTCAGGGAAATCTGTGAAATCTGTGGCCAAAATACAAATTCCTATACTTTCAAGTTAATAAAAGTGGATTGCGGCAGGAATTTTAGCGCGAGGTAACTTATCATGCCAAATAACGATGTAAAAATTAGTCGTCTTAGACGCAAGTCTTTAAGAATAGTGAGTACAATTACAGTAGCTGTCTCAGTCATTCTTATTGTAGTGTGGTTCAAGGTGGTCAGAGGTAGTAATGTGCCTGCGAGCAATTTTGCTACTTTTGTTGCGAGACGAGGTCCTTTAACCATCAGTGTATTAGAGTCAGGCACTATAAAGGCCAGAGAGCAGATTATCATCAAAAATGAGGTTGAAGGAAGGACGTCCATCATCACCCTCATTCCTGAAGGGACCCGTGTCAAGAAAGGAGACCTACTGGTTGAATTGGATGCCAGCGCGCTGGAGGATGCTAAGATCGACCAGGAGATTCGCGTCCAGAA
>JBHIDV010000425.1:0-2427 GCA_046760285.1 Sedimentisphaerales bacterium | reverse complement strand
CGCGGTTTCAGGCCGAATATATAGCGTCATTGAGTCGTCCACATTAGCGCCCATTTGGGTCTCGAACATCAATTTGAACGGCATCGGCTCGGTAAACTGGCCGACCGTGCCGCAGGCCGGACATACTTTGTTGCTTAAGTCCTGTGCTCTGGCCATCGCAGCATCGATTGTGATATGTTCGGTATGCTCTTGTACTTGCTCGGCGAGTTTTTCTTTGAGGTGGTCTACTCGTGTTCTTACATTGCACTTTTTACACTCGGCGACCAGGTCGGCGAACTGGTCGGTATGGCCGGAGGCCTTCCAGACCAGAGGATGCATCAGGATGCTACAATCCAGGCCCACCACATCGTCTCGCAAGTGCACGACGCTTTTCCACCAGGCGGCTTTTACGTTGTTTTTCAGCTCGACGCCGAGCGGCCCATAATCGTAACAGCTTGCCAGCCCGCCATAGATTTCACTGGACTGAAAGATAAAGCCCCGCCGCTTACATAGTGATACAATGTCATCGAGCTTGGTGAGCTTAGCCATAATTAAATTCCTTTGTTTTGCCCCAGACTTTGCAGATTCTCGATTTAATTTATTATAAATCACGCGCAGTGGCAACAGAGAGGTTCAAAAATTATGAAACCACGCATTTCGCGGATGGCACAAGTTTAACACAGATTCCACTGATTCATATTTTTATTTAAGCCGTGTCAATCTGTGTTCATTTGTGGTTTAATACGCAATATGATATACGAAATACGAGCCACGAATTCGGCCGGGCCTTTGATGAGACCTCAGTTTTAACATAGCAGCAGTGGGGACTGTTTCGGAATTGCACTAAAAAACAAGTGGGTCTGCTGGATAAATTTCCCCTCTTAAATTTTGTAAAATTTTAATTGGCATCTTGTATTTTTATGTTAACATTGCTTATAATAGTTAACATAGGTTAATTAAATATATTACAATTAACAAATGTACCTATAACTTAGAGCCTCTAACAAAATGAAATGGTCTTGCTCTGTACAGTCATTGAGATTGCTTCGCTTCGCTGGCAATGACATTCTATCATTGTCATTGCGAGGAGCGTAGCGACGAAGCAATCTCATTTTGTTAGAAGTTCTTAATTTTAATTTATATAAGTACTTATGAGTACATAGGGGCATTGCAATGAAGAAAGGCGAGTTTATCACCATTCCTCAATTGGCTAAGATTTTGGGTATCAGCAGGATAGCGGCCTACAGGAAGGTAAAAAATGGCCAAATAAAGGCTGTGAGAATCGGCAGAAACTTTGCGATTGACCGTAAATATATACTCAACATTTTAGGAAAAACTCTCAGCCAGGAAGATAAAAAACAAATCGATGATGCGGTGAAGAAAACAATCAAAGAATATGGTCAGACGCTGAAGCTGTTGGGCTTAGAATAATGAAGGTGATAACCCTAAAAGAAGTTGAGTATATAGCTTTTCGATTGGCGCAGGAGATGCTTGCATTCGATGAGCCGATTCCGGATTTTTCCACGCGATTTCCGAATGTTTTAGAAAGCTGCTTGGCTACACCTTTTCAAATCTTTGCGAAGAAATCTTTATATCCGTCTCTTGTATCCAAGGCCGCTATGCTTTTTTATCTTCTTATTAAGAACCACCCGTTTCAAAACGGCAATAAGCGCATCGCGATGACAACGCTGTTTGTATTTTTATACAGAAACGGAAAATGGCTCAAGGTCGATACGCAGGAGCTCTACAATTTTACGGTATGGGTTGCTCAAAGCCCACGTACCGTCAAGGATGAGACCGTCAAAGCCACGGAAAAATTCCTTAAGATGCATTTGATAAAACTCGAAAAATAATCCCGCGTAAAAACTCCACGTGAAATCCGACTACCTGGCGCCAGATTAGCGTGGGGCTAAATTTGTTTAGAAAATAGATTGATTCCTACTTTCTGGCAATCAAATTTTGCAACTTATTGCAAAATAGAGGCCTAACTATTACTATAATGTAAGCAAAACTGATTTATAGGAAGCATAAGATGGACAGACAAAGTCCCCAGGTTTCAGTAGTGGTGCCGCTGCTGAATGAGCAGGATAACATCCGTCCGCTTTACGAACAAATCACACAAGCCTTAACCCCTGCTTCCGCAGAGCCTGCCCCTTGCTTAACAAGGGAGGCAAACCTGTCCCCGCGGAGGCGGGGATACGATTATGAAATAATATTTGTTGACGACGGCAGCAGCGACAATAGCTTGGCCATATTAACTCGGCTGCAAAAGGCCGACGACAGAGTTCGTGTTATTTGCTTTCGCAAGAACTTCGGCCAAACCGCTGCGCTTAGTGCTGGCTTTAACTATGCACGGGGAAACATCATTGTCGCCATTGACGCCGACCTGCAAAACGACCCTGCGGACATTCCCAAAATGATAACCAAACTCGATGAAGGCTTTGATGT
>JBHIDV010000424.1:0-2430 GCA_046760285.1 Sedimentisphaerales bacterium | reverse complement strand
GATCTTTTGCATTTTGAAGGACCTCTGGGAGCGCCGGTCTTTCGAGCATTACAAACAAGAACCGGTCTGCCCGGACGGGCCGTCAGTTTGAGGTTCAGACCGAATAGCGGCAGTCACGATTCCAAAAGCCGAACGCTCGCTCTGGTGGTGGCCAGGGATGCAACCGAGCTGCAAGACCAACTGCACTCCTTGTGCTGGCTTCTGCTAACCGCATCTGCCGGCACTATCATCCTGTCTTTTCTCGTCGCAGCCGTTGTAGTCCGACAAGGCCTTAATCCCTTAAACTCCATTGCATCTGAGATCGCAGCCATTAAAGAAGACGACCTTACCACTCGTATTGAAATTGCATCAGTGCCAGCAGAGGTCTTGCCAATCAAGAACCGACTGAACGAGCTTTTGTCTCGACTTGAAGAGGCCTTTAAGCGTGAGCGACGCATAACCTCCGACGTCGCCCATGAATTACGCACACCCTTGGCTGGAATGCAATCCACCCTCGAGGTGGCTCTGTCGCGGACCCGTGATGTAAATGAGTATCAAGCATCACTCTCCGATTGTCTGACCATCAGCAGGAATATGCAGCGGATGGTGGACAATCTGCTGACGCTTGCCCGTCTCGACGCCCACCAGATAACTTTCCGCCGCGTCCGAATTCAACCGGCTGAGCTGGTGAGCTCCTGTTGGCGTTCCTTTTCAGACAGGGCACGCCAGCGCGAAATCGTTTTTGACAATCACATCCCTGCCGAATTGACCTGTGAATCGGATCCCGAGAATCTCTCCACGGCACTGTCAAACCTTCTGGACAATGCCGTCGAATATACCAATAAAGCAGGCCAAATCTGGACCACCGCTCGCCAAGTCGCCGGCAGCATAGAAATCGCCGTTGCTAACACCGGCTGCAAGCTCACCAACGGGCAGGCCTCACAGGTATTTGACTGCTTCTGGCGCGGTGATTCATCGCGAAAAGATGCCGGGGTTCACTGCGGTTTGGGCTTGGCTTTAGTTCAGAGGATTGTCAGAGCGTTAGGTGGTTCTACTTCTGCCGACGTACAGGCTGATGGAATATTTACTGTCCGGCTAATCCTACCAGTTATCCAACAGTCACACCGCATCCAATAGAAGACGGTGTCATACATGGCACGTTACAAATGTGCAGCGGCCTTAATAGCTGAATCCTGCAATTTCTGGTTGCTGTTTTCCCAATATCTTGTTAACAAATGCACTTGGGTAATTATGCCGCAGATACACAAAACATATCGCATCTTTATTAGTGCCGCTGAGCCAAGCGGCGACGCCCACTGTGCAGCTGTTATAACCGTTTTGCGGCAGAGCAATTACGATATTGAATTTATCGGCGTAGGCGGCCCTAAAATGGCCGAAGCCGGCTGTAAATTGTTAGAAAACACCGTCGCCCGAGCTGCCATGCTATACAAGGCGTTTAGCCAAATCGGCCATTATTACAGGCTGATAAAACGCATAACTCGCTTCTTGAAAGGCCATAAGGTCGATTTGGTCATCGTCTGCGACTCGCCCGCCTTCAACTTCCACATCGCAAAGGCCGCCAAAAAAGCAGGCACTAAGACGCTTTTCTACGTTGCTCCGCAACTGTGGGCCTGGGCCGGTCGGCGAATCCGCAAACTTCGAAAGTACTGCGATAAGCTCTGTTGTATACTGCCCTTCGAACAAAATTGGTTCAGCGAAAAAGGTGTTAATACCACTTTCGTGGGCAGTCCACTGCTCGACGAATTGCAGTCCTGTTTGCACAGCTACATAAAAAATTATGCGGATTTTGACCCCCAAAACCTAAGGTTAGCGCTTATGCCCGGCTCGCGGACGGCTGAAATTGATTCGCTCTGGCAGCCGATGCAGCAGATAGCACTGCGGATAAAGGAAAAATACCCGGCAGCGACATTTATTACTGTGGCCGTAGATGCCAAGCGAAAACAGGCACTTAAAGCAGCGCAAATAGCCGGCTTTGACTGTCAATATACTATTGGCTCGGTTAGTGATACTGCTGCCGCTGTCGATTTTGCGCTGGTAGCCAGTGGCAGTGCCACCCTGCAGGTAGCAGCGGTCGGTTGTCCCATGGTGGTAATGTATCAGTCCAGCAGAATCCTGTGGCATCTGATAGGGCGGTGGCTGGTGAAAACAAAATACCTGTCACTGGTCAACATTTTAGCTAACAGAGAATTGGTGCCGGAATTTATGCCGTATTTTAGTTCGATTGAACCGATTGTGCAGAGTATTGAACAGCTTTTAGAGGATAGGGACAGGTTAGCTAAAATCAGCGATGAGCTAATTAAGCTAAGTGAGCCGTTGGCTGAGAAAAAAGCCCGTGACGAGGTTGCAAAGATAGTAGCTGAAATGCTGACTGGTTAATTATTCGATACTTGATACTGGATGCTCGATGCACGATGGATGAATGACGAGCGA
>JBHIDV010000423.1:0-2444 GCA_046760285.1 Sedimentisphaerales bacterium | reverse complement strand
CTTTATTATAATAAAGTAATAGCTTGTTGATAACCGAGCAAGAAAATTACTTAATCTGGTTCCCGCGGAGCGGCTGGCCTCGAGTAGCGCTACTCGTGTCGCAATGACTCGATGGGGTCCATATTGGCAGCGCGATAGGCTGGATACAAGCCGGAAAATAGTCCCACCATCGCACTAATGCCAAAGGCCAACACTAAAGAACTGGGCGTAATAACGGTGGGCATCCGGCTGAAATGAGTTACCAAAAATGGTATAGAAGAACCCAGGATAATCCCCAAGACACCACCAGCCAGCGTTAAAAGTAGAGTTTCTGATAGGAATTGAACCATAATATCTCGCTTCTTGGCGCCGAGTGCCCGGCGAATACCAATCTCACGTGTTCGCTCGCTAATGGTGGCCAACATAATGTTCATAATTCCTATGCCGCCGACCAAAAGCGAAATCGCTGCGATGGAGCCCAGGACGATGCTAAAAATCAGTTTCGTGCGCCTGGCCTGGCGCAGAAGCTCCAAAGGAACGACTACTTGGTAGTCGGTCTTCTTATGGAATCGTTCCAAAAGTGTCTGAAGGGTATCGCGCGTCGGCATCACCTGTTCTATTGCACCGACTTTCACAATGATTTCCTGAAGTTCAACCTTTTCTATCTTGCGTCCGCTGCTTCCACTAAGTTCCAACGATATCTCCCCGAAGCGGTCTTTAACCGTAGTCAAGGGGATATAGATACTGCCTACATTTGCACCGCCCTGACCTGATGCTACCGAGGCCTTATTACTAAAAGTCTGCGTGTCTGGCCCTGACCCAAGATTGTGTGGACTAACAATACCTACTACTCGATAATAATCCCTGCCAATTTTGACATCTTGACCTAAAGGGGCATCGAAAACGAATAATTCATCGACCACTCTCTCATCAACGACACAAACGCTCTGCTGGTAATGCATGTCAATGCTGCTTAGAAATCGCCCTGCTCTTAGCTGAATCGGCGTCGTCTCAGGATGCCACGGCACCGTACCAATTATTTCTGCAGCTACCCTGCGGTTGCGATACCAGGCCCGCGTCGAGTGCCGACGAACCGGCACGACAACTTCGACATCGGGTATGCTGTTGCGGAAACGCTCGGCGTCGGTATAAGTCAGACCATATTCATGCAGGCTTTGGGCTTGCATGGTCGTATCCTTCTGTTCAGGAGGTTCCACGGTCTTTATGATAATATTACGGCTGCCAAGCTGGGCAATCTGTTCCTGGGTGTGCCGACTGGCCCCTTCACCTATGGCCAGCATGGCAATCACCGAAGAGACGCCAAAGATGATACCTAATGTGGTCAACGTCGAACGCAGCCGATGCATCCAAAGGCTTTTTATACCCAACTTAAGTGCGCGTTTTATACGAAACGAAAACATAATTCGTCCCTCGTCTACCGTCCTCTTGGCGGTTTCCGCTCCCTTATGGTCGCGGCTCTGTTACATCCTTTCGTTCCTCGTGTTGTATACGCCCATCAAGAACACGTATAACCCGTTGTGCCTGTTTGGCGACGTAATCATCGTGGGTTACGATGATAAGGGTTCTGCCCTGCTTATGCAGGTCTGTTAAAATGTTTAAGATCTCAGCACCGCTTTCCGAATCAAGATTGCCAGTCGGCTCATCAGCTAAAATAATCAGTGGCTCGTTTGCCAACGCTCTGGCGATTGCTACCCGCTGTTGTTCACCGCCGCTTAGTTCTGAGGGTCGATGTGTGATTCGGTCACCGAGACCGACCATTGCGGCCAATTTTTTGGCACGCTTTACGCTTGCATATTCGGAAAGACCCTGATAGTACATGGGGACCTCGATATTCTCTATGACATTAAGCTGCTCAATGAGATTAAAGGACTGAAACACAAAACCGATACGGGTGCCACGAATCAATGAAAGCTCGTCATCGTTCAGCAGCGACACGTCCTGTCCACCGAGCCAATAACGTCCACGGCTGGGGCGGTCAAGACAGCCGATCATATTAAGCAATGTGGATTTGCCTGACCCGCTGGGCCCCATAATGGCCACGTATTCCCCACTCTTGACAGTCAAGTCGATATCACACAAGACCTGCAGTTGCACTGTGCCAAGCTGGTAACTCTTACACAATTGTTGCATCACTAAGATTGGCCCAGGGGTTTCCCAAACGCTGTTTTTCGCGTTTGGGGGCCTGCCAGAACTTACGAACTCAGGTGTTTTGTGTAACTGCTGCCCCGCACCAATTGCTCTGCGATGCGAGTTGCCTCTATCACAGAGATGGTTTCCCAACTGCGCGGGCAATTGGTGCGGGGTCGGCTCATTTCTGCCCACCACTTGCACCCTCGGCAATTCCGGCACGTACCAGTTTTGTGTCCACCGGTGGTTTTTTACCCGGTGATGGTTTACGTGCCTCCGTCGATTTGGCCACAGCACTGGGCTCGCCTATGTCCGTC
>JBHIDV010000422.1:0-2445 GCA_046760285.1 Sedimentisphaerales bacterium | reverse complement strand
ATACGTATGGGATTTGCCAGCGCCTTTTGATCCTGCTCGCTTGCCTTGGCCTACAGCGCGTCACGACATACAACGTACTGCTTTCTTTGTGGATAGTAACCCTAATCTGGCCCCCTCCATCAAAACTACCAGCGTATTTGCTGCTGATCAGGGGGAAATGATCACTTACACAATTGCTCTTGTGCGAACGGGTTCGCCTCTGACCAGCACGGTCCAGGTAACCGACGTCGTTCCGACTGGCCTGAGCTACGTCCCCGGCACTTTAAACGCCATGCACGGCGTGCCGGATGACAGCCTAGCCCCTACCCTGCGCTGGACCGGTCTTTTATCTGATACAGCCTTTGTTGATATTACCTACGTTGTTAGTGTGACTGAGTCATCTGCGACATGCATCATCAATTCGGCCACCATAAACACTGGCATTGCTGGGCAATTCATTTGCAGCGCTTCTGTGATCGTGAATGGAAGGGAGCTGTATCTCCCAGTTATTCTTCGTTCATTTGCAGAATAGACAAGTTGGGTGAGAGGCAATACAGTTATGACGGTGATTGATAATAACTTACCGGAAGACAAGTGGCGAGGTTTTGTTGAGCAGCATCCCGCCGGCAATATTTTTCACACACCAGAGATGTACCAGGTCTTTGCACAGGCCAAGAATCACCAGCCCTTGTTATGGGCAGCCACCGATGGCGAGGGACAGGTGCTGGCTCTGTTGTTGCCTGTGCAAATTACACTGAGAGATGGCCTGCTACGTCGCTTGACGACCCGCGCCGTGGTTTACGGCAGCGTGTTATATGATCCCAGTCCAGTGGGCGAAGAAGCGCTGGCGGGCCTACTACGTACCTACGTGCAAGAGACAGGCCGTGAAGTGCTTTTCACCGAACTGCGTAACCTGTCGGACTTGAGCCCCGTTCAGCCGGTGCTGAATAACAACGGCTTTGCCTACGAAGATCACCTGAACTACCTGGTTGATCTCAGTCGTCCGCCAGAAGCGGTATTGCAAAGTATGGGTAAGCGTACACGTAAGAAGATACGGCGTGCCCTCAGACAGGGTGAGGTGATGATTGAAGAGGTCAAGCGGCGTGAGCAGGTGGTGCTGTGTTACGAACTGCTGCGAAGGACTTATGCTACTGCTCGGGTACCCTTGGCCGATCGGTCGCTGTTTGAAGCAGCATTCGATGTATTGCATCCTCGGGGTATGATCAAATTCCTGTTGGCTCGGATAGACGATTCCTACGTAGCTGGATCGGTAGAGTTGGTTTATAAAGATACGATTTACGGTTGGTATGGTGGCATGGATCGTGCCTACAGCCATTATATTCCCAACGAGTTGTTGTTGTGGCACATCTTTCGATGGGGTGCAGAAAACGGCCACAAAGTGTACGATTTCGGCGGCGCGGGCAAGCCGGACGAGGAATACGGCGTGCGCGATTTCAAGGCCAAATTTGGCGGCGAACTGGTCTGTTTTGGCCGGAACATATACGTTCATGCCCCTGCCTTGATGCGGCTGAGCCGATGGGCCTATTCGGCCTATCGTAGGTTTCTCTAGCAATCGGTTGCAGACAACATAAGGAAGGCTGTAATGAGCAAGCTATTTGAAGTGGCGCATAGATTGTGGAAGGAGGCGGAGTGGAGAGCACCTCCGTTCGTGGAACGCACCTTGATGCCTCGTTTATATGAACTTGAAGAGCTTGTAGTCCCGCTGATCAAGCCTCATCTGGACGTCTATGAGTTGCGGGGACAGGGGAAAGGCAGCCCTCTAACAGTGACCTATGTCGGGTTGGATTACGGTAAATGGTACCTCAAAAGAGTTATGTTCACAGAAGAGCCGGAGGAAGTGGCCAAAGAACCGGTCTCTGTCTGGCGTCCAAATGAGGTAGCCAACGCTCCTGGTAGCGATATCGTCATCGTCGCCAGCAGTGAAAGATTAATCCGTAGACTCCCTCGCCAAAATGCTCTCATCCTACCTTTATACGTAGAGCATATTCTGGATATTCGAGGGGATTGGGAGGATGTGAAAAAGCGGCTTCGTAGGAGTAATAGCGTTCGCAACGACTTTCGTTTGCTGAAAAGATATGGCTATACGTATGAGATAAGCCACGATGATAGCGACTTGGAAATGCACTATAACACAATGCACCTGCCAACCATGGAGAAGAGACACGGCGATACGGCGCATATCGTGTCCAAAGAAGAAGCCAAACAGCATTTTCGACGTGGCTGTCTCCTTCTCGTGAAACGAGATGGACAGATTGTCGCTGGTGGCCTTTGCCGCGCTCAAGGAGAAAAAGTAAAGCTCATCTATGTGGGGGTAGCCAACGCCAACGAACAATTGATGAAAGAAGGTGCAATGGGAGCACTATATATTTTACTCATCCGTTGGGCCCATCAAGCAGGCTACAAAGCTGTTGACCTGTTAGGATGTCCCCCGTACCTGCGCATGGG
>JBHIDV010000421.1:0-2452 GCA_046760285.1 Sedimentisphaerales bacterium | reverse complement strand
AAGTGTTTACTAAAGTTTACTTCAATTACTCAAAATTGGATGAACGCTTACCATTCTTCTTTTGTAAATTTCATGATTGCCGTGCGGCCATCCTTCCGCGTTATCTTGTGGTAGTATAACAAAATCCAGGCCTCTTTTCAATATAATTTGTCCTGGCGATTCGTGGTTGATTTTTTCACATAAATTTGCTATCATAAATTTGTGTAAATGCTTTTAACCCGTTAGAAAGAAAGCCCCATCCTTTGGGCGGGGTAAAAAGCATATAGCGAGGGTGAGGTTTAAAGTCCCACCCAAGCTTTCTAACGGGGTTTACTAAGGGCTTATGTAGATGAATACCCCTAATGTGCCAATTTCCTCGGAGGGAGCCACGCCGAAGATTCTGCTGATAGGTGATATCAGCAAAGCCTTTTTAGATACCAGCTCTATTATAAACAAGGACTGTGAAGTTCACACCAATATGCTTGACGCAATCAACGCCGCCGCGAAAAATAATTTTACAGCAATTGGTATCGTGATGGCGGGAATATCGGCTAAACTAAGTTCAGCTCTGAAAACATTAAGGCAGGTTAATTCCAATGCTAAGATTATTCTTCTGGCGCAAATGTATGAGGAGCCGATAGCCAGACAATTCGTTAGCCCGGCTTCCAACCCCGCACCAATTGCCGACGGCCAATGGACGGACCTCAGCCTGGAGCATTTCGTCACTGATTATGGGACAATTGGTGCGGGGCTGGCGGACGACTATTTGATTTGTCCGATACAAACAGAGAGATTTTACGCATCCATTATGTCTGGGCCAGATTTTGGGCAGAGTCAAGCCATTTGGCCTGCCGCTGTCAATACAAAATTGGAAATGAGAGTAAAACATCTGGAAAGACTAGCCACCACGGATGATTTGACAGGTCTGAAAAATAGAAGATACATCTGGGAATTTTCCAGACAAATTTTAGAACATGCCCAGAAGGAAAACGGGCGTGTGACACTGCTTATTTTTGATATTGATAACTTCAAGCACTACAATGATGTTTATGGTCACTCAGTCGGTGACAAGATCCTAAAGCAAGCTGCGGTCTTGATGCGGCGCTGCTGCCGGTCACACGATGTGGTGGGCAGAATTGGTGGCGACGAGTTTGCAGTGGTTTTCTGGGATGACCCCCAGCTAAACAGAGGACAGAGGACAGAGGATAGAAGACGGAAGACAGCAGCGGACCATCCTAAAGAAGTAATCTTTATAGCAAAGAGATTTAGAAGAGAATTCGAGAAAGCGGAACTACATTTATTAGGTCCGAAAGGTGAAGGGATTCTAACCATAAGTGGCGGCCTGGCAAGTTTTCCGCGTGACGGTTCGGCTGTGCAAGAGCTTTTTCAAAAGGCAGACAAGGCGCTTTTAGAGGCAAAACGCAGTGGCAAAAACAGAATCTATCTGGTTGGCAGACCGCAAAGCGACATCGCTGATATCGAGTAGTTTCTGAGCTCAAGTGCCTAAAATGAGCTAAAGTTAAAATTTGTAATCCCTGCTTTCGCGGGACAGGCTTATCCCTGCGAAGGCAGGCAGCACTTTAGTTACTGGCAAATTTTAGAACTTCTAACAAAATGAGATTGCTTCGTCGCTACGCTCCTCGCAATGACAATGATAGAATGTCATTGCCAGCGAAGCGAAGCAATCTCAATGACTGTACAGAGCAAGACCATTTCATTTTGTTAGAGGCTCTTAGTCACTTCATATCGTTGATTTCTCGAAAATTTCCTTGTTTCTTAGTTGATTTGCCGGCGGGGGCGTGGTATCATACCAATGAGAAGTTAAGGGAAAATGCAATGTTAGCAGACCTTGAGCGAGCCGAGTTGGTGTTTGACATGGGGAAGGTTTAATATCATGGGACGGATCGTTGCAAATGTTCGGATCAGTAATCTACTTGACCCTGGTAGGACGATTGAGTGCGATGCACTGGTCGACACAGGGGCCGCCTATATGGTGCTTCCCAGAGCGTGGCAGAGCCGATTAGGCAAGCTGAACATGATCCGTGAGATTGACTGCGAGACCTCGACCCAGGACCTGGTACGGGCCCCGGTCTGTGGCCCCGTCGAGATCCGAGTCGAGGGTTTCGCCCCTGTCTATGGCGAAATACTGTTTCTGGATATGCACCCTAAAGACGGCATCTACGAACCACTGCTGGGGTACATTGTTTTGGAGCAGTGCCAGGCTGCTGTGGATACGCTTGGAATGCGTTTGGTACACGCTAAAAAAACCGATCTGAAATAGGCGCGATCGGAAGAGGCATTAATATTTATAGAGAAATATCGTACCAAGCAAACCTTATGTTTGGAGAGAAGTACAAAGATAACATTCAACATTTCAGATGCAGCACAGCGATGTCGGCGTGAGATGCTGCTTGTGCAGGAAGCTTGAGCAAGCGGTTCCGGCCGGTTGTAGTTAGCTACTAATCACGATTGT
>JBHIDV010000420.1:0-2472 GCA_046760285.1 Sedimentisphaerales bacterium | reverse complement strand
CCGCCTGTTTGCAACAGGCGGAGTAATCTGCTCGCAATCCCGCACCTACTTTGACGACCGGTCGGCGGCGGCAAGTATGTGTTCCGTTTAACAGCGGTACCGATAGACTGTTATGTGCGCAGATTGTCAAAGTAGGTGCGGGACAAAAAGTAGGACATAATTTAGATGAACAAAGAAACTCTGCAGCAAATCGAGCAGATAATAGGTTACAAATTTTCCAATAGCAATCTTTTAGCCAAGGCGTTTACCCATTCTTCCTCGGTTGATAATCGTCTGTTAAGCAATGAAAGGCTGGAGTTCTTTGGTGATGCCATCTTAGCTACGGTCATCTGCCAGACCCTATTCGAGCGGTTCCCCGGTTATCTGGAAGGCGAGCTGACAAAACTTAAGAGTATGCTTGTTTCCCGCGAGACCTGCGCTAGCGTGGCCAAGCAGCTCGGTCTGCAAAAATTCTTGAAAGTGGGCAAAGGTATGGCTTCCAGCAGGTCCCTATCAGGCTCTTTGGCTGCCGGCTTGTTGGAGGCTGTTATCGCTGCCATTTATATTGATGGTGGATTTGACGCCGCCCGCGGTTTCATCTTGACAACTTTTGCCAAACTTATCGAACAAGCCGATAAAGAACAAGCTCAGGGTAATTACAAATCTGTATTACAGCAGTACTCCCAGGAACAATTCAATGTCACACCGATTTATGTATTGCTCGATGAAAAAGGACCCGACCACCACAAATGTTTTGAGTCGGAGGTGGTTATTGCAGAACGTCATTTCAAAAGTGCCTGGGGGACAAACAAAAAAGAAGCGGAGCAAAAGGCTGCTTTTAACGCCCTTATCGAATTAGGTGTATTTGAGAGGCCCCCAAACGCATAATATCGGTTTGGGGAACCCCTGAAAAACCATTGCCCGACCACGACGATTAAAACGCCATCCAACCAAAGCCACAGCGATTAAGGGACCCCAGCGGCAATACATGGCCGCTGGGAACCCTACCCTGAGATTAGCCAGGCCAAAGCGAATAAGACCAACGCAATTATGGTAATGAAAATAACGATTGAGCCCACTAAAACCGCTGTTTCTTTGACAAATGTGCCCAGCGTAATGGTGGGCAGCTTTGTAGCTTTATAGACGATGACTATGGCTGCGGTTAAGGGCAGCAGCCACAGTATAGACTGCGGATTTGTCCCGATCTTTTCCGGGATGGTTATGCTGGCCATTACAAATAAAAACATGAGCGACATTTAACCTCCAGCTTTATATTTACCCCCGGTTTGGGACCCCGCCTTGCGGGAACCCTTACCGGGGGTTTTTACAGTGAGTTCACGATTTGTCCCCTGCAGATGAGCTAAGTAAACAGCATTGACTATGCACAAGAGATTAAGCAAACCGGCGATGCCCGTATATATCTGGCCGATTTCGTTCGGCCTTCCAAATACACGATACTTTTCTGGTGCGGTGGCGGTCAAGTGACCCAGGGCTGCCACCATCGGCGAATTCATAATTTGTGCCAAATACCACGTCTTTGCATCAACCGGGTTGATTACACCGATGGAGCCCACATATAGACCTATGAGAAAAGTCAGGACAATGGTTAGAAATATTATTATCGCTCGTTTTTTCTCCTTGAGCATATAATGTCCTGCACCCGGTACCACCCAGGCTAACAGTCCCACCGTTATCAAAAACACCAGGTGGTTCTGACTCGAATGTTTTACCATTATGATGCATCCTCCGACTCGTCCGCCGGGGCGGATTCTGTTTTCTTCTGGTCTTTCCTGGCTGGTCTAAAGTTCATACGCTTTAAGATGTTTTCCGGATTAAAATGCACCGCCGCCAGGCTCTGAGTTTGAATATGGTCTTCTGTCAATAGCTGCCGGGCCTTGATTTTTTCGTATTCTTGCTGTCCGAGGCGCTTAACTGAAATACTTTTGATAACGTAAAAGCTCAGGTTCGGCTTAAATTCCATAACCACAGGCAAGCTATCAACGGTGTTGCTATCTGGCGGCAGGAGCGAATAAAGCTGTTCTATGAACTGGCTTTCTATTTTGGCCTCATCGGCAGTTAGCCATTTCCGGGCCTGCCGGACATATAGGCGCTGGCCAGGGTTTGCCTCGCTTTGGGCCGCTAATGTGGCCAGCGTCTTGCTGGGGATTCTTTGTAAGTTCGTGATATTTTCCATCTGGAATACATTCGGTTCGCTCGTCTCTTGCCCCTCGTGGCCGTAAAGCTGGTTAAATTTATCAAGCGCGCTGTCCCAGCCTTCCTTTGCGGCCAAATCTATAAACTCTTCAGCTTTGCTTTTGGTCAGCCCTTGGCGGACCGCCGCAAGTTTCTTTAAGTCTTGTATCACTTTTTCTTTTACCGTTCTCGATACCGAATGCTCCATATTCGATTCTCGATCATCATCGAGCATCAAGGACTTCGTATCGAGTATCGAGTCTATGCTTTCCGGAGCTGATGCCTTTTCAGCCTTAGTCA
>JBHIDV010000419.1:0-2485 GCA_046760285.1 Sedimentisphaerales bacterium | reverse complement strand
GACCCCGCTCCGCGGCAACCCTAAGTAGGTATTTCGATGTGATTGCATTGCCTCGACAACGAGTTGATTTCCAGATGCCCCTGGCTGGATCGAGACTCGTCAACGTCAAACGATGCTCGACGTCAGCTATAGATGTCTCTCTCCAGCCGACACTCATGGCCGATGGCAGGATTGCCGTACAGATATGGGCGCGATCTGATAGTGGGTCACAGACCACCGGTACTGTTACTATTGTAGATAATGCATTCACTTCACTTGTCCGTATGCGGGCCGATGGACATTGGATAAACATAGATGCGATGGGTCAGTTAGCGTCTAATATTTGACAGAGAATAGGCTATGAAAACAAGAACTGCCGCAGTCTTTTATGCGCTGATAACTATGTATCTGCTGGGTTCCCGCGGAGCGGGGTCCCTGCTGCTACCACCTTGTCGCGCGTCCTTCTTCGAAATGGCTTTGAAGCAAGATTCACTTTATACGCCCGGCGAGATGAATCTGTCCGTAAGATTGACAGACAAAGCCAAAATTCACGGTGCTTACCGCGTCAAAGTAAGCATTTATATTGCTGGTACGCTAGTGCGAAGGCAGGCTTTACGGGTCACCAAAAAGAAACCAGCTGTTTTCGAGCTTATCTTCCCGGAGGTACATAATAGAACCGAGGTTCGTTGTCGAGCTGAGTTGTTCCTAAATGGCGAATTCGTCGAGGCCATGGAGAAGCCCTTAACTTTGTGGCCTGCGATTAGTCCCTACTTGAGAGAATTTACCGATAAAGTAATATGGGCTTTCGACACGTCAGGCAAACTGCAGCAGCTTTTCGGCGATTTGCAAGTCCGAGTCACAGATGCCACTTTTCAGGCGGCCAGAGATTTTGGGACGCCAAATATCGTTTTCATCGGCCAATTTACCGACCTACCCAATATGCAAGTGATCATTCACCGCTTAATGTTAGTTGACACTAAACCTATAATCATTTTCTTGAGACAAGAAAGGCTGTTAGAAGATGCCAAAATCGAGATTCCTAAAGAGAATAACCACCCACAAAATGTGCTATGTGATGTTAATGCGCCTTTGCTGAATGGTCTCAGCAAACGCGATATAATGAATATGGTGGATCATACTATGTATGTGAAACTGAAGAAAGTAAAAGGTAGGTCCATAGACTCCTGCGTCACTGAAGTAATGGAAGATAAAAAGAGCATTTACAGTTATCTATGCGTAGTTAAAGAGAAAGGACAAGTTACAATCTATTGTCAGCTACCAGTCATCGACGGTAACGACCCAAGATTTCATATTTTGTTTAAGAATCTCTTAAAGTTTGCGACTACAATCAGTAATTGTAAAAAGAATTAGACAAACGGCTATAGTGAAAGGAGAAGATTATGAGGACAACAGAGCTTTTATCAATCGTAACCGTAACTTTGCTCTTGCCTGTGTGTACTGTCTGTGCGGAGAACATAAAGCAGACCTCAGCGGCCGAGAGTACAGCAGCCCCCCGTGCTTTCGGGCGAAAGCAAGAACGCAGGGCCGACAGTGACATCAAGACCGTTGATAATATTACGATAGCTGTTACTGATTTTGACTCAAAAGCGCCTGGCAATCCCGATTTAGGCCAGCAGTTGGGTGCTATTCTTACCGCCCGCCTGAGTATCTACGATGAATTTAAGCTCGTGGAGCGCAAGAAGCTCCGAAGTCTACTAAAAGAGCACCAGTTGAATCTGTCGGGAATGGTAGAAGCTAATCAAGCAACTAAGGTAGGCAAAATGCTCGGTGCTAAGATAATGGTTTTTGGCAGAGCATTCACTGTTGACAGAGACCTTTACATTATTGCCAAAATCGTTGGGACCGAAACAAGTCGGGTCAAAGGTGTAATCGCAAAGGGCAAATTGGAAAGTGATCTCTCTGATATCATAGACCAACTTGTAGACAAACTCCTCGACGGTCTGGAGAAATGGTCGCCTGAGTTATTGCCAAAAACTGAAAAATTTCAGAATAAAGTTAAGATTTTCAAGAAACGGCTTAAGGATATGGAATTACCGACTCTGGCCGTCTTAGTTTCGGAAGTGCATATGAATCGGCGCATCGCTGACCCAGCAGCCGAAACCGAGATGAAAAGGATCTTCAAAGAAGTCGGGTTTCCTGTCTGCCAAGCCAAGGCACGAACAACTGAGGGTTCTCCGCAGGACGCCTTGCGGCGCCGCAAAGCGGGGTCCCAAAAGTACGCCCCCAATATTAGTTTAGCTGGCGCTGACATAGTCATAACAGGTGAGGGACTCAGCGAATTTGGGGCCAGAATCGGTGGCCTGATTAGCTGTGTTGCCCGCCTGGAGGTACAGGCTACTCGCAGAGGCAGCCAAGACATAATTGCCTCAGAGCGAACAACGCGAAGAGCTGTAGATTTATCCGAGGCTATAGCTGGCAAGACGGCTCTTCAAGCTGCCGGCCATGAACTGGCTATAAAGCTTATCGAGAAAATTGCTCAAGAGAT
>JBHIDV010000418.1:0-2509 GCA_046760285.1 Sedimentisphaerales bacterium | reverse complement strand
TCGGCGATTGCTTTTTTGCAATCCCCGGCGAGAATTTCGATGGCCACGATTACGTTCCGGAGGCCTTCGCTAAAGGCGCTGTCTGCGCCGTAGTCAGCAAAGATGTATCGTCGTGCGTTGTGCGTAATGCGTCGTGCGAAGAAAATACGCAATACGCGATACGCGATACGCAATACGTGATTCTCAGAGTTGTTGATACCGTGAAAGCTCTCGGTGAGTTTGCCAAGGAATACCGTCGGCAGGCCGGCTTTAAGGTGGTTGCCATAACCGGCTCGGTAGGCAAAACAATGACCAGACAAATTACCTATCACGTCCTGAGTCAGCACTTCCGCGTATTTGCCTCGCCGAAGAACTACAATAACCAGATAGGCCTGCCTTTGACGCTGCTTAGTGCTAACCCAGAGCACCAAATTGTTATTGCCGAGCTCGGCACTAATCATCCCGGCGAAATAGCTTACTTGAGTCGTATCGCTCAGCCAGACATCGCGGTCGTAACTAACGTCCACCCAGCCCATCTGGAAGGGTTCGGCGATTTACAAACTATAGTACGGGAAAAGCTGTCCATATCCGAAGGACTCTCAAAAGATGGTGTTTTGATAATCAATGCTGATGTGGTTAAATGGTTAAATGGCAACCAGTTAAATTACCAGTTACCAGTTACCAATAACCAGATTATAACTTTCGGCAGATCAGATGACGCCGACTATTGGGTGCAGAAGGTCACTTATAACAGAACAGGTTGCAGTTTTACCATCAACGGCACGGAAATTTATCTTCCGGTACTTGGCATGGGCAACGTGGAAAATGCGCTGGCTGGCTGGGCTGTTTGCAGCCGATTTGGTTTGACCATTAAGGATTTTGCACGAGCTGTAAGAAATCTGCGGACGGTTCCTATGCGTGCGGAATTGGTGCAAGTCGGGACGCTAACGGTATTAAATGATTGTTACAATGCAAACCCTGCCTCGATGAAAAATGCACTGGATATCTTGCGCCATCTTGACCCAGATAAAAAACGTAGACTGGTTTTTATCTGTGGAGATATGGCTGAACTGGGCCAGCAAACCGAGCAGAGGCACGCCGAATTGGGCGCCTCTATTGTGCAGGCCAAGGTGCAAGTCTTGTTGGCTGTTGGTAAATTTGCAAAGGTCGCTGCCGAATCTGCGAAAAAAATCGCTGATTATAATTTGCAAGCAATATGTTTTGCAGATGTGTTTTCCGCCTGTAATAATTTACCCAAATTCATAAAAGATTACGATATAATATTAGTTAAAGGTTCACGAGCAGCCAAGTTGGAAGAGGCTGTCGAGAAGCTGAAAAAGCTTTTCTCGTGATGCGTCGTGCGTCGTGCGTATTGCGAAAAGACGCGATACGATATACGCAATACGAGGTACGATATGATATATCATCTGTTATGGCATTTGCGTGCCGGGGAACGGCTCGGCTTTTACGCCTATCAGTACGTGATGTTTCGCTCCATAGCCGCTGTCTTGACCAGCGTGCTGATTGCTCTTTTGATTGGCCCCAGGATTATTCGTTGGCTGATGCGCAAAAAAATCGGCGACCGCCCGGAATTTCATCATGCTCAGCTTAATGAATTGACCAAAGAGAAGGCCAATACGCCTACGATGGGCGGCCTGATTATTATTCTTTCGACTATTTTTTCCACCTTATTATGGGCAAAGTTGAACAATCCCTTTGTTCAAAAGGCGATATTCTTGATAATCTGGTTTGCTGCCTTGGGTGGTGTCGATGATTGGCTTAAACTCACCTCTGCCCGCCGCTTTGCCTGGCAAAAGCGAAGCAACGGAGGCTACCGAAATAGAAACGGACTAAACGCCTGGGAAAAGCTCATTTTTCAAATCGCTGGGGCCGTTCTGATAGCGTCGTTTTTGTACTTCGATTTTGCTAATATAGCCGACGGCAGATTATTCTGGCTGCCATTCTATAAGCACGGCCTGCCGTTAGCTAACTGGATTTTTATCTTGATAGCGATTTTCTATATATCAGCTACCAGCAATGCCGTTAACCTGGCTGATGGTATGGATGGATTGGCAGCCGGCTGCGTGGGAATTATTAGTGTGGTCTTGGCGGTGCTTTGTTACGTCGCCTCCGAGACGATGTCACGAGCCACGCCTGTCACCTGGGCCAGTTATCTTTTGCTGCCGCATATACCTCAAGCAGGCGAGTTGAGTATCTTTTATTCAGCTATTTTGGGAGCTGTGTTGGGCTTTTTGTGGTACAACTGCTATCCTGCCCAGACTTTTATGGGCGATGTGGGTTCGCTGCCGTTAGGAGCCGCAATGGGCTACGGGGCGCTGGTGACCAGAAATGAAATTTTGCTCTTGGTTATCGGTGGTGTATTCGTGATTGAATTGTTTAGTGTAGTTTTGCAGGTCGGTTATTTCAAATACACCGGCGGAAAACGCCTTTTTAGATGTGCACCTTTGCATCATCATTTTCATTTAGCTGGCTGGAGCGAGCCGCAGGTGGTGGTGCGTTTTTGGCTTTT
>JBHIDV010000417.1:0-2510 GCA_046760285.1 Sedimentisphaerales bacterium | reverse complement strand
ACACTTCCAGAGAGGTTAGCCCTCCCAGGACTGCAATTTTGACCAGCTCAGCTATGCTGCGGGCGCCCAGCTTTTCCATAATCCTGTGGCGGTTCGCTTCAATAGTCTTCGTACTTACGTGTAGCTGTAAAGCAATCTGTTTCGTATTTTTCCCCTCACCAATGAGCTGAAGCACTACGCGTTCTCTCTCCGTGAGAGCTTCCAATGGCGACTCCGCAATCCTGAATAAGCGCTGTACATAGTCGCTGACTACCACGCCGGCAACCTTAGGGCTGAGATAGACACCATCATCGGCTACCGTTCGTATGGCCTCAACAAGCTCATCGAAAGTGCACTCCTTTAACACATAACCTGACGCTCCAGCTTTAAGCATGTCCGCCACAAATGCCCTGTTGGAATGTATGGAAAGGGCGATTACCTTAACCTTAGGGAACTGGCGAACAATCTGCCGGGTAGCATCCACCCCGTTCAGGTTGGGCATAGTTATATCCGTAATTACTATGTCCGGCAGAAGTTCCCGTACAAGATCGAACGCCTTTCGGCCATCCTCAGCCTCCCCAACGACTTCCATGTCAGGTTGCTTCTCGATCAAGCTGCGCAAGCCTTCGCGAGTAATGGCATGGTCATCAACTAATAGAATTTGTGTGCTCATAATTATCCCCCCATTTATATATTTTCACTATGTTTCAGCGGTGCTACCATTGTCACCTTACAGCCCTGGCCAGGTTGGGTCTCGATCTCCAGATGCCCGCCTAACTGTTCCAATCGCTCCCGAACACTGAGAAGCCCAAATTTACCCTTTTTGGCTGCGGCTTCTGCCACTTCACTGGTGTTGAATCCCACTCCATCGTCCTTGACCATCACACATATCTGGCTGCCAACTCGAGCTATAGAAAGATTTACTTTGTGTGCGTGCGCATGCTGGACTACGTTCACCAGCAACTCCTGGACACTGCGGAACAGAAGGACGCGAATGTCGTCATCCAACGGCTTGGGCTGTTCATCATCTTCAAACTCGGTTTCAATACCATGCTTTTTCCCAACTTGTTCGTTAAGCCATTCAGCCACAGCCGTCTCAAAACCTAACTCGTGCAGAATAGGATAACTCAGATCAGATGTCAACGACCGGGTGTCCATAATGGCTTTGCCCAGTGAGTTACACACTTCCTCGAGGACCTTGGCAGGATCCCCCGAGTGCACAGAATGTAGCAGGGCCTCTAATTTGATTTTGGAAATGACCAGAGACTGACTAATTCGGTCGTGCAACTCCGTGGCGATGCGGTGCTTTTCACGCTCCTCGGTCAGTGTCAATTCCGAGGCCAGAGATTTAAGCTGTGCTTGGTACTCACGCGCCCTTTGCTCTGCCCGCTTGCGCTCCGCGTTCTTGACCAGCCGATACTCTTTTCGCTCGCCGATAAGAGCCAATTGATGGGTGTTAACTACATCTATAATCTCGGACGACCCACATTTATTAAGGCAGTATATGCAAATAGAAATCATGTGATACTTGTCGATTTTCTCATTTAGCTCTTTCTCGTAATCAATAAAATTTTTCCAAATTCGCTTATCAAGCCAGGTTGTGTTGCCTGTTACCCTCATACCGGCGTAACCATCAGTCAAGGCTTGATTGAGTTTATCCATCCACGCCTGTAAGAGGCATTCTTGGTCGAACGTGCCCCCTTTAAGATACCAGTTCGTATACGCCACGATTTCTATTTGTCCTTTTTTTAGGTAATTATCAAAGTTGGGCGCGGCTTTACTCATTGCCTTTTCGGCTTCCATTGGGCTGAGAGGTTCTGACGTAACCCACATACAAAATTCATTATTTTCTAATCCTGCTTTGAAGTAAGGTACTAACACACTAATTAAGTCTTGTTTGGTCTTGTAAAATAGGCAAGCGTGCGTGCCCCAGGGGACGCTGCCTAATACATCAATCCCTGATTTTCTAACCGATTTTTCAATTTCTGTCATTGGCAATCTGTCCGTGTTTTATCGGGGCTGTCATCACCACCCTGCATCCATGACCTGGTTCGGAGTCGATCTTTAGACGACCTCCTAATTCTTCCAATCGCTCCCGAATGCTAAAAAGTCCAAATGCAGCCCTTCCAACCGCCATTGACGCTGCTTCGGTTGGGTCAAATCCAACCCCATTATCTTCAACACTGATGCGTATCCGGCTGCCAATTCTTCGGATAGAGACTTTTACTTTATTAGCGTTTGCATGCTTAACCACATTGAACAGCAGTTCCCGCACACTCCGGAACAAAAGTGCGCCAATGTCATCGTCCAGCGGCTTAGCCTGTCTATCATCTTCGAACTCGGTCGTGATGCCATGTTTTTGCTCAATGGGGTCGGCAAGCCACGCCGCCACGGCAGCTTCAAAACCCAGCTCATGAAGTATAGGGGAGCTGAGGTCAAAAGTCAAAGACCGAATGTCGGCAATGGCCCGACCCAGCGAGCCGCAGACCTCCTCCAGGACTTTGCCCGGCTGCTCAGAGGAAACAGAATGG
>JBHIDV010000416.1:0-2520 GCA_046760285.1 Sedimentisphaerales bacterium | reverse complement strand
AAGAAGCGCAATATCCGGTACTTTTTCTACATCGGCGGCAACGACTCGGCAAATACTGCTCACATTATCAACACAATGGCCTCTGATACCGGCTACGAACTGCGGGCGTTCCACATTCCCAAAACCATAGATAATGACCTGCTGGTTACCGACCATTGTCCGGGCTTTGGAACCGCCGCAAAATTCGAGGCCTGTGCTCTGATGGGTGATGACCTGGATAACCGGACCTTGCCCGGCATCAAAATCGATGTGATTATGGGCCGACGTGCCGGCTTTCTAACTGCTGCTACCGTGCTGGGTAGGCACAGAGACGATGACGGCCCTCATCTGGTATATATTCCCGAAAGGCCGGTCTCGCTGGACAAGTTCCTTTCTGATGTGGAAGGCGTCTATAAAAAGTTAGGCCGATGCGTGGTAACAGTCAGCGAAGGAATCTGTGACACCGACGGTATTACCTGGGCCGAAAAACTGGCTAAGGGTGTAGAAACCGACGCCCACGGCAATATACAACTTTCCGGCACAGGCGCGCTGGCTGACTTCCTGGCGCAGCAGACAAAGACCAAACTTGGTGCAAAGCGCGTGCGGGCTGATACCTTCGGCTATCTGCAAAGAAGCTTTGCCGGCTTACAGTCTTCTGTCGACTTTGATGAGGCCCGCCGATGTGGAAAGGCCGCGGTCAAATATGCTATGGAACAGTTCTGCGGGTCGGTAGCGCTGAAGCGACTGGGAAATGCTGCAGATTATAAGGTCGAACTATTCCGCACCGAGCTTAGTAACGTGGCCGAGAAGACGAAATCTATGCCTGATGAATTTATCAACGCCGAGGGCAATGGAGTAACTGACGCTTTTATTGAATACGCAATGCCGCTAACCGGCGGCCTACCCCAGACCCATTATCTGGGCAATTACCCGAAAGTCTAAAAGTACGTGGCAAATTCCGGTCTAAAGAAAGGATGTATCCAAAGATGATACGCAAAATTTTGGTTGTTTTAGCTTTGTTCTTTTTAACCACTGCTGTGCTTGCCGAGTGCAGCGTAAGGGATTATGGAGCTGTTGGTGATGGCCAGGCTGATGATACTGCCGCGATTGAAGCAACTGTTCGTGCCGGCGAGGGCGTTGTATATTTTCCAAAAGGCAACTATCGGCTTACTCGCCCAGTCGTTGTAGACCTAAATGCCTGTAACAAAATATCGCTCATCGGCAACGGTACGGCCTGCATTATAATGGCAGGTGCAGGGCCAGCGTTTCATTTCATCGGCACCCACGAGGGAACCGCCAATCCCGACAGTGTTCGCGAGCAAGTCTGGAAGCGGCAGCGCATGCCCATCATCACCGGTTTGGAGATCCTCGGTGCGCATCCGGAATCGGTTGGCCTGCGCCTGGAGAAAACCATGCAGGCTACGCTGACGAATCTGCTGATTCGCCGCTGCCAGATCGCCGTCCACCTGGTAAGGCGCAACCGCAATTTAATAATCGACCACTGCCAGATTTATCAAAACAGGCAAGTTGGGATTGACTTTGACCATGTGAACTTGCATCAGGCGATTATTGCTGACAGCCATATCAGTTACAACCCTGTTGCAGGCATCCGGCTGCTGGGCGGCGAGATGCGCAACTTCCAGATAGTGGGCAATGACATCGAATATAACTACGATGTGGACAAAGAAGGTTCAGCAGATATCCTGATTGATATGAGGCCAAAGGATAGCTCCTTCAGAGAGGGGACAATCGTGGGCAATACCATCCAGGCCAGGCCCAGCCCGCAAGGGGCCAACATCCGATTTCTGGGCGGAAAGAATCTCAAGGCCGGCGGGCTTCTGACTATAACAGCAAACCTCATCGGCAGCCAAACCCACAACATTCATCTGGTTGACTGCCGGGGGGTCACAGTCTCCGGTAATTCACTTTATAGCGCAGCACAACACACGCTTTGGCTTCAAAATTGTGCTAATATTGTGCTCAGCAATAACAGTATAGATTGGAACTTAGACCATAAGGAAAAACGGTTGGTCGATGGGATTTTGATTAGCCGTTGCCAGGGGATTATTCTGTCGAATACTATTATTGAAAACAGCTTTCAGGGTTCTTCGCAGGCCGGCGGAGCCATCGATGTCAGGTCGAGCCGGGATGTGGCGATTACGAACTGTCAGGTATTGGATTTCAGGTATCGGGGCATTGTGCTAAACGACGCGGTGCGGTGCCGCGTGACCGGCTGTTCGATAATCCAGCGGCGTAAGGCACCGGTGAAAGGAACATCCATACAGGTTAAAAGCGGCCGCGACAACTTGATTGCAGATAACATCGTACATCGCAACGGCCTGTCTATCGCTGACGGTACCGCCATCGTCCGGGGCAATCTGGAGATAATAAGCGAGAACTGACTCGGACGGGGTTCTAATTTATTTGCCACGAAAAACTAAAAACAATAAAAGATAAGTTAGCTACAAAAAGGCTCAAAACGATAAAAAATTAGGTTTGCCACAAAAAGGCACAAAAGGATAAAAGATAGCCACAAAAAAG
>JBHIDV010000415.1:0-2524 GCA_046760285.1 Sedimentisphaerales bacterium | reverse complement strand
TAAAATTTGAATTGGTCTTTGAAGACGGTTTTGAAATCGTAAACATCGTTGAAATCGTCGATTGAATCGGTAGGCTGAGCGCTCATCCACTCGTGTTTTATCATCAGATAAACGATTTCACCGAAGTCACGAGTGGTCTTGACCCCCCAGCTCTTTAGCACTAACATTGCCAATCTGCCCCACTTTTCGATAGCCAACTTCTTGAGTCCCTTGCATAGCGTTTGGCCACTGACGTGGCTGGGCTTGGCGGCAATTTCTTTTGCAGTGTAGCTGAGCCCCTCATAGACGAACCTAATCGCCGCAGGACTGTATCGGCCATTTTCTCTGGCAATTTCTTCAAGGTTCTTTTTCATCTTTAATTTTGCCACAGATTGCACAGATTTCTCAGATTCATAATTATTTTATAAAACCATACGCTTAACTTGAACGGAAGGGCCAAAGTTAATAATCAAGCCTACATCCAGACCTGTAGCTTTTAGGTAATTAAGCAATTGTGCTTCAAAAACATTGGTATATTTGTCAACAGCTTTCACTTCCACTACTACTTTGTTTTCAACCAGAAGGTCGGCGAAGAACTCTCCAACGACCTGATTTTCATAATGAACTTGCACAGGTTTTTCAAATTCTACTCGATAGCCCTTTTTCTTTAGCTCTATGAACAACGAATTATGATATATTTTTTCCAGAAAGCCATATCCAAGTTTATTATGAACAGTATGTGCAGCTCCGATAATTTCACTGGTCAACTCCTTATGTTTGTACTCACCCATTTTTAATTTAGTTTAACTCAGTGTAATCTGTGAAATCTGTGGCTTTTTTATCTCATTAACTCACTTTTTGTCCGGGTTTTGCTCCGGTGTCGGCTGAGAGCAAGAATACATCTTTTCCGCCGGTACCGGCTGCCAGAATCATACCGCAAGATTCGCCAAACCGCATCTGTCTGGGCTTTAGATTGGCCAGATAGATTACGGTTTTGCCGACCAGCTGCTCAGGTTTATAGGCCTGGGCTATAGCAGCCAGACAGGTTTTTTGTGGGCCGCCCACATCCAAATCCAGACGAAGTAGTTTGTCCGCACCTTCGACCCGCTCAGCCTTTATGACCTTAGCGATTCGCAGGTCAATTTTCCCAAAATCCTCGATGGAACATTCCAGCTTAAACGGCTCGGCTGGGACTGTTGCCTGGCTTTCTTGAGTTTCTTTGCTTTCTTCTATCATGGCATCCACCTGTTCTTTATCAATCCTTTCAAATAGACGCTCGAATTTGTTTATTTTGTGATTCTCCAATACTTCTTCGACATCTCCAAAACTCAATTCGTAGATATTAAGAAATCTTTCCACTTTTTGAGCGTATTTTGGCAAAATAGGCTTTAAGTAAATGGTCAGGATTTTAACAGCGTTAATCACAGCAGTTAAAGTAGCTCGCGTTTTTTCTAAATCGGTCTTTACAGTCGCCCAGGGCTGATTTTGCTCGACATACCGGTTTGCCTCGTCCGCCAAGGCGGTAATTGTTCGCACGGCTGACGCAAATTTAAGATTCTCATAGTTGCCTATAATATCTTCTTTTGCAGCCGTAAGTTTATTGATTAACTGTCTGCCCTTTTCATCAAGTTGGCCAAGCCGGCCATCTAATTTTTTTGTCAGCATCGGGCCGGAGCGTGACGCCAGGTTAGCGAACTTTCCGACCAAGTCGGAATTGGTCTTGTTTATGAAATCCTCTATTTTCAAATCTATGTCGTCTATACTATCGGTCAGCTTGCTGGCGTAGTAGTATCGCAGATATTCTGGGTTCAGGTGTTTGGCGTAGGTTTTTGCGTTAATGAAGGTTCCGCGGGATTTGCTCATTTTTTCGCCGTTAACAGTCAAAAAACCGTGCACAAAAAGTTTATCTGCGGTTTTGAAGCCGGCGCCGATGAGCATGGCTGGCCAGAACAACGCATGAAAATACATGATGTCTTTGCCGATGAAATGATATAGAGCGTATTGGTCGCCATTCCATAATTCGTGGAAATCTAAGCCGTTTCGGTCGCAGTAGTTTTTTGCTGAGGCCATATATCCGATAGGTGCATCCAGCCAAACGTAGAAGAATTTGTTTTCTTCTCCAGGGATTTTAAAGCCGAAATATGGCCCATCGCGGGATATGTCCCAGTCCTTCAGCCCAGCTTTGAACCATTCATCGAGTTTGTTTGCCACCGATTTCTGCGTGTATCCTGCGGCAATAAGCTCCTTTAGTTGTTTTTCGAAGTCAGCTAATTTGAAAAAGTAATGCCCAGATGTTTTCAAAACCGGTGTTGCTCGGCAGGTTGCACAGTATGGATTAATCAATTCATCGCTCCTGTAGGTGGCGCTACAGACCTCACATGAGTCACCATATTGGTCTTCCGCTTTGCACCGCGGACAGGTGCCCCGGACAAATCTATCCGGCAGTGACATTTTGCAATTTTCACAATAGGTCTGTTGTACGTCTCGTTTGATAATTGAGCCAGCTTCATTTAAGCGGTTGAATATAAGCTCGCTAAAACACTTA
>JBHIDV010000414.1:0-2534 GCA_046760285.1 Sedimentisphaerales bacterium | reverse complement strand
GCAAATCGGCCACACCTCGGCCATATAATAAGCCTCCATCCAGAGGCAAACAAGTACAATTTTACTTTTTCTTCGATTTACTCTTCTGCACAGATTGTTTGAACCGGTAGCTTTCGCCGTTCATCTCGAAGATGTGGCAATGATGAGTCAAACGGTCAAGCAACGCAGCGGTCATCCGTTCTCCCTGGAAGACCTGTACCCATTCGCTAAACGCCAAGTTGCTCGTTATCAGCAAACTGCCTCTCTCATAGCGGTCGGCAAAGACCTGGAATAGAAGCTCAGCTCCTGTACGGCTGAAAGTCAGGTAGCCAAGCTCATCACAAACCAACAGATCGGCTTTGTCCAACTGTGTTAGGAATCTGTCCAGCTGGTATTGCTTACGCAGTTCCTCCAGGCGGTTAACCAGACTGGCTGCGGTAAAGAATCGCACCTTGCGTCCCTGACGGCATGCAGCCAGTCCCAAGGCAATCGCTAAGTGGGTCTTGCCAGTGCCAGGCGAGCCAATCAGGCAGCAGTTATCTTTCTTGTCGATCCATTCACATCTGGACAATTCCAATACCTTCTGCTTATTCAGAGAGGGTATTACAGTGAAGTCGTAGGTTTCAAAGTCTTTGTAAGCCGGGAACGCCGCCTGTTTGATGCGATTCTTGAGGGCATTAGCAGTTCGGGCGGCTACCTCCAATTCCGTCAGTTTCAGCAAGTACTGTTGGTATGTGGCATTTTCACTGCCGGCCTCTTGTGCTAATTTGACATACTCGGCCTTTATGGTCGGAAGACGCAGCTGTTTGAGATTGGTTTCCAATAACATGTTCTCTTTGTCAGACATAACTTTTCTCTCCTTGATTGAGTGGTGTTAAATATTGATCGAACTTATTAAGATCTGGTTTTGGCACCTTGATCTGATAGCAACTGACGTTCGGCTCGACAGGCTCTGCAAACTGCTGATTTTGTTCAAGACGTTTGACCCTGTTGATAATCATCTCAGCATTTATGGTTGAGGCCCCTGTGTAAAGCTCAATGGCCTTTTGAATCCTTCTGACGGGATGCTCAGCCAACAATTGGAGGATACGTATGTACTGTCTGGCTCCTGCAAAAGGCCCAAGACGATCCTCAAACAACTCTCGCAGTTTGTTAAAACACGCCGGCAGCTGCCAATGACCAAATACCTTTGAATGATCTAATGCTGCTGGCCGACGGCCCAATACCGCCAGATAATGCATCGGATCGAGTATCTGCTGATGACGCAGATAACACCGCTTATGCTGAGCTATCTGGGTATCTGAGGCAACAATCCTGATATGAAAAGGATAGGCCTTAACCGTTACTGTCTCAAATGCCCAGCGGCGGGGAACACTGTAACGATTGGTTTCAAAACGAACCGTCTGGTATTTATCCACCTTGGCATCGGAGGCTACGCAGGGATCAAAACGATGCTTCGGTAAAGCTCCAGCAGCAGCCTTGTCTCGCTCAAAACGTTCTCCGATGGTCTCTGTTTTGCCGGCCTGACGATGTGAAAGCTTCTTGAGGCAGCATTGACGCAAATACTCGTTGAGTTCGTCATAGTCCTTCACCTTTGGCACAGGTGTTGCCCAGTCTCGCTGCAGGTCAAATACGCTGTTTTCAACATAAGGTTTCTCGTTGGCTCTGGCTGGTAGGCAGAATAGCGGCTCGATCATATAATGACTCACCAATGCGGCGTAACGTGGGTGCATTGTGCGTCGGCGTCCTTTGAAGATTTCCGTGACTACAGTCTTTGGATTGTCCCACCATAACTGCCTTGGAACACAGTCGAAAAACTCGAATGCACTCACAAGTCCTGTCAGTATACACTCCAGTCTTTCAGTTGGCAGCGACATCGCAAACGGAAAGCCTGAATGGCTCCACGTAGTAAGCAAAACAGCCACCAGCTTTCTGCCATTCGGGAAATCGACATATGGATGTGCCCGAAGTCGGCTTCTAGACGCTGGCCGGGATCGTGGACCAGAGGAATAAAGGTTTCACGCCGGCTTTTGCGGAGTTTCTTGACGTACCTGCGAACCTGGTCGTAGCCGCCTCGGTAGCCATGTTCATCCCTGAGACGCCGGTATATCTTCGATGCCTTGTGCCGCTGCTTTCGCGGCCCAGACTGGTCATCATCGAACAAAATCTGATCAATGATATGCATGAAAGGACCCAATACCGGCGCTCTGGGCTGCTTGGTGCGGGTATATGGTACCGGCTCGGGATTGTTAAGTGCTTTGTTTACAGTATGATGGGAATGATGGTAGGTTCGGCAAATAGACCGAATACTCATTCCATCTCGTTTAGCCGTCCGAATTTTTACGTAATCTTCCACCGTAAGCATCCTTTGCCTCCATAAGTTATTGTTGCTCCATTTTTCACATAGGAACAATAACTTACGGAGCTTCTTACGGTGTGGCTATTTTACTTGCCGATTTATTCAACTCCCCCGTGGCTGTTTTGCCTGCCGATTACCAACCGGCAGAACTTTCCATAAATTTATTGCATATCTGACCGACCGGTTATCCAGGCCG
>JBHIDV010000413.1:0-2550 GCA_046760285.1 Sedimentisphaerales bacterium | reverse complement strand
TGCACGATTTGCCATTTCAGATTGGCTTTATGCTCTGGATTATATCTTGTATCGGAATTATCTATGCCGATAAACTCGGTCTCAGTCTTTGCAATATTTAGGCTTATTGAGCAGGGAGGTTGCAGATAGATTTACAATTTTACGTCAACGGCATTTATTGAATTTGTTTAAGAGGGATATTTAGTATGAAACGAATCGTAGCCTTTTGCCTTTGTTTTTTTCTTGTCCTGTCGGCTTTGTCATTTGCTTCAGATTCGAAAAGTAAATCACCAATGAGACCATTGGATATTAGTGTTCGGGACATGACCGGGCTAAGGTCATTGCGACCTGTAAGAGGTGGTGTTCCTCTCGCTCAGGGAGCGGCTCCGGAAGGTATGTATTTTGTCCTGTATGATGAGAATAATAAGTCCGTGCCCTGCCAAACATCGATTCTTGCTCGATGGAAGGACCGAAGTGCTCGCTGGGTTCTGCTTGATTTCCTTGCTGAGCCTGCCGCTAACGGGACAGCGCGTTTTAAGCTATCCTGGGGCAGAAAAGTTCAGACAGTCAACCCTAAATTTCCGGTACAGATAAGCGGACAGGAAAAACCATCTATTGAAACGAGAAACGTGGTGGTTTCACTGGTGAAAGATGCTCTGCTGCGGGTTTCTGGCCGAGTCGATATCAAACTTTCGCTGACAGATAGCAAAGGGCAAAATTGCAACGGGATTATTGAGTCAGTAGAAGTTCAAACAGAAGGCAAAATTCGTTCCACTCTTCTCTTAAAGGGCGCATTTTGCAGCCCTGATGGAGGGCGTGTCTTGGGGTTCCGGATGCCCGTTTCTGTTTTTGCCGGATTATCGAAAGTTTACCTTGAGCCGCAGATTTTGGTCAATTCGGAAAAAGGCGTAATCCAAAATATCCGTAGTTTGAAGTTAGAGGTAATTGCTCTGGACAGAATACACTCTGCTTCTATAGGCGGCACGCCCGGATGGACTGGTAAACCAACGTCGTCACTGCGTTTGTTCCAGGTTGATGACGAGAACTACCGAATCGAAGGTGTTGAAGCAAAAGGCTCGAAAGCACCGGGATGGGCCGAGATAAAGGATGGAAAAGGCACTATAGCTGTTGCCCTGACGGACTTTTGGCAGCAATGGCCAAAAAGCATAGAGGTGGATTCAAAAGGTCTAAGGATAGGTTTATTGCCGGAATTTGAAAAAGGTGCTTTCGAGCACATGGAGCCTTGGTATAAGTATCAATACTTGTTCGAGGACAATTGCTATCGCTTAAGAACAGGTCAGGCACCTCGCTGGCGGGTCTGGTTGGATTTTTCAGGAGATGGGCGGTCTTTGGTAAAGTCGGCCAATGCTCCCTTGGTTGCATCCGCCGATCCAAGTCAAGCAATTGCTACTAGCGTGTGGGGCCATATTGCTCCTGCAGCAAGCCCGGGTATGAAAAAATACGATGATTGGGCGGAAAATCTCTTCGATAATGGTTATTGTCACTCCATCAAAGTCCAGCGCGACTATGGACAGATGAACTGGGGGGATTGGTTTGGTGAGCGCGGCTGTAATTGGGGCAATCATGAGTATGATACAGCCAAACATATCCTGGTACAATTCGCACGGACCGGGGACCCCAAATACTTCTATGTGGGGGATATTGCTGCCCGCCATACCAGCGAGGTCGATGTTATTCATTTTGTTAATGAGGACCTAAAGAATTATTTCGAGAAGGATTTAGGGGGACACTCAGCTTATCCAATTCGGCCCGGAATGGTACATGAACACTGTGTAGGACATGTAAGCGGTTTTTACAGTGTTGAACGCGTCCGTGAACTTTATGTTTCGCTGGGAGTGGGCAAAACTAACAGCCCCTATCTTTGTCTGGACCCTTATAACTTGGGCCATATCTGGACTCAAGGCCTGGTTTATCATTACTTTTTGACCGGTGACCCCTGGACGAAGGAGACGGTAGAAAAAATTGGTGAGAATCTTGTCAAACTGGTTGAGCAGCGGCAGTTTAACTTCAAGACCGGCAGTCACGTCGGACGTGTTAACGGCTGGACAATGTTGGCCATAGCTGGCGCCTATGAGCTTGACTTTAACGAACGCTACCTTAAAGCTATGAAATTGCTCGCCGATGATGCCATTTCGGCTCAGGACCCGCACTGCGGCGGCTGGCTTTGGCAACTACCCTGGGGACATTGCTATTGCCAGACGAAACATGTAGGAGAAGCTGGCTTTATAGGTTCAGTCAGGATAAACGGATTGAGCCGATACTATGAGCTCTCGGGGGACCAGCGCATTGCCGAAGTTGTAAGAAGGGCAGTGACCCATCTTAATAATGACACCTGGATGGAACAACATAGCGACTGGCGCTACACGTCCTGTCCCGCCTCAAAACTAATAGGCCAAACTGGTGTTACGATTGCTGCGCTGGTCAATAGCTTCAGACTGAACGGAGAAGCTGAACATCTGAGAATCTTGCGAAAAGCATGGGCCGCAAAATTCGAGCGCCTCCTGACCGCACCTACCGCCAGACCGGGACTTGGTAAGGCTTACTCGACCA
>JBHIDV010000412.1:0-2550 GCA_046760285.1 Sedimentisphaerales bacterium | reverse complement strand
TATACTTCCCACTACCTTAAATCAACCAGGCAAGTTCTGCTGAGCCAGCGATCCAAACGGGTAAAATTTCACAGTTATTCATGACTTGTCGGCTCCAGATTATCTTTAACCAACGATGCGCCCAGTTTCTTATGGTCGCTGACCACATCGGTGAGAACATTATCAGCAAACAGCACTCTGTTACTTCGTTTGCCTTCGACGGTTAGCGCTTTTGGTCGAATGCTCGAAAACAGGTTGCCCACGATAGTGACATCCGATGTACCATTGAGAATCATACCAGCCGCCACTCGGTCATCAGCCGCACGTTTTACCTTGCTTTCGCCAATGTAGCTATCGGAGAAGTTGTTGCCAGTGACCGTGATGCGTCCACTGTTAGGGCCGATGACCAAGGCGTTTCTTTCCATAATGGTGAAGGTATTGGCGCTGACAGTACAGCCGTGAGCATCACGCAGGTCAATCCCGCCGGAGCTGTTGTGTGCGACCACATTGGCGCTGAGCGTGACGCCATAGCAGTCCCTGTCAAGCACAATAGCGGTGCCTTTGCATTCCTCAATCATATTGCCTGAGACCACCGAGCCGTAAGTATTCTCAATTACTACGCCGTCACCAAGATGGTCGTCGAGGTTGTTGCCGGTCATACAGAGATTGAAGCCATCTACACATCGAAGAGCATCCTGGTTTTCCTCGAACTGATTGGAGGCAACGACAATATCGTGACAGCCAATCAGATTGAGTCCGGTCTTTTTGTTATAAGTTATCAGCGAATCGCAGATGCGTGGGTCCTCATAACAGTAGTACAGCCGGATACCGTCACCGCCGTGATAGCTGACGGTAACACCGTCAATGAAGATTTCGTTTATGCGCCTTGCCTCGATACCATGGCCACTTTTTTCGTTACCGGTGATGCGGAAATTGGCCAGCCGAATCCGCCACAACTCAGCTTTGCGGTTCTCCGCGCCGCTGGGATGTTGAAGAATCAGGGCGCTTTTGCCTGCAGTGTTAATATTCTTAATGTGTGTAGCAGTGCCAGAGCCCTCAATAAGTACGTCAGAGGCAGTTATCTTCAACGGCTTATCAATTTCAAATGTCCCCGGTGGCAGACGGACAACCCCGCCCTGAGCTGGCAAGGCATCTATCGCCGCCTGAAGGCTCGGGTAGCAACTTGCATCGATAATCGTCTGAGCCCCAGGTAATCGGGGACAAGGAAAATTGCTCTTGCCCAGCTGACTTGCTGCGAGACAAAATACGCTCACAGCAGCCACAGCGACAACCATTACAACTATGGGCCGAAACGTTTGTCTCATTGTACACCTCCTAAACTGATAGTTCCGTTTAATGTTTAACTTTCAGTACAAACTAAGTTCCCTTAAGCTGAAAAATGTAAACCATAACCTATACGTTTGCCATTACCTCAGTCAGAGCAGCCAGAGCCAAATCTACATCCTCGGAGCTAATTCCGTAATGAGTCACCATCCGTAGCCGAGATGGGCCCACACACAATAGTTTGATTCCTCTTTTGTCAAGTTCTGTCACCAGTTTCTTAGCTGTAAGCCACTCTTCTGCCACCTCGAAATAAATGATATTTGTCTGCACCCTTGCTGGCTCAATCGATAATCCGCGGATGCGAGCAATTCCTTCAGCCAACCGGCGAGCGTTTTTATGGTCCTCTACTATTCTATCTACCATCTGCTGCAGAGCTACAATGCCCGCTGCGGCAATTATGCCCGCCTGTCGCATACCGCCGCCGAGCACCTTTCGTGTTCTGCGTGCCTCAGCAATAAACTCGCGGCAGCCACAAACCACCGAGCCAACCGGCGCTGAGAGTCCCTTTGAAAGACAAAAGCTCAGCGAGTCGGCACCGCGCGTTAGCTCTCGCACGTCTACTCCCAACGCTACAGCCGCGTTGAATACCCGCGCACCATCGAGGTGCACCGACAAGCCATGCTCTTTAGCCAGCGCCACCACTGCATTAGTATACTCAGGCGTCAGAGCAGCACCATCACAACGGTTATGGGTATTCTCCAGGCAGATTAGACGCGTACGCGGAAAGTGTAGGCCATCGCCGCGGATAGCTGCCTTGATATCCTCCAGCCGCATCGTGCCATCAGGCTGATTCCTGACGGTGTGCGGATGAATTCCACCCACAGCCGACATGCCACCAGCTTCGTAAAGAAACGTATGCGACTGGTCGCCGAGGATTGCCTCTTCGCCACGGGAACAATGAGTAAGCGCGCACACCAAGTTTCCCATCGTCCCACTGGCGACGAGCACGGCTGCTTCTTTGCCCACGCGCTCGGCAGCCATCTTCTCCAACCGGTTTACGGTAGGGTCCTCACCGAACACATCATCGCCCAGCTCAGTACGATAAATTGCCTCGCGCATCGCCGACGTGGGCAAAGTAACTGTGTCACTGCGTAGGTCAATTATCTTCATTGCCTATCTCCCAGAAGGTATTATAATCATTACCAGAATCTATGGATACTATTTTGTACATTATTGCCGGCCCGCTGTTTCTAATATCGCTCGGTGCTCACTTTTATGTGAGAATCC
>JBHIDV010000411.1:0-2551 GCA_046760285.1 Sedimentisphaerales bacterium | reverse complement strand
CGTTGTAGTCCTCAAAGTCATCCACCACCAGATACTCCTGGGTGCTGAAGTTCCAGACATCGCCTTGCCAGGTGGTAGGGGTCTCGGCCTCATTGACCTCGTTAACCTTCCAGTAGTAGCTCTTGCTTAAATCAAGTGGTCCGGCAGCATAGTTAGCGTAGCTGCCGCCAGCAGGGATACTAACAGCACTGACAGTTTCATCTATCACTGCCTGCTCATCTGAGCTGAGGTACAGATGGTGTGAAGCTGCCTCTCTTCCCGCTCGCCAGCTAAGGACTGCCTCCACGTCCACATCTGTTGCTCCGGAGGCTGGGTTGGGCTCTCTGGCAACGACCGGTATATAAAAGAAGCGAACCTCACTGAGACCATACTGGGGCAGGATGCCTCCAAAGTTGCTATTGGCCGTAAGCCTGACGTACTTTGCTAAGGTGCTGCCAAAATCAATCGTGGTATTGTGTGCGTAACCGTCCTGTCCGGGTGCCCGGGCAAATTCGGGCACATCTGCCAGTACTGCCCAATCGGTTCCATTGGTTGAATATTCAATGGTAACGTCTTTGAATCCAAAGCCGACCACAGGCTCAATGGAAGTATTGTGGTTCCATACCCACATCTGATGCAGCTTGTAAACCCGGTCAAACTCATACTGTATCCAGGTCGGCTGCGGCCCGGTCATACTACTAACCCATATAGCTGCTTCCTCTGTTGAGTGCAGGTCATCGGCATCCAGTCCTGAGCCGTCGATGGTCTTTTCAGGCCCTGTGTTTGCGTTGAACTGGCTGGAAGCTGTGGCGATTATATTCTCGACGGGATAAGAAAACGGCTCAGTGGTAAACTGCCAGACCTCGCCTTTGAACACTGTAAAGTCGGGCGGTCCATTGACCTCATCAACCCGCCAATAGTAAGTCGTGCCCAGATTAAGGCGTTGGGGCGGAGCATAGCTGTTGGCATCCTGGGTGATACCGCCAATGCCATCGTTGACGTCGTTGAAGTTCTCACTAAAGTAAACTCTGTGCCCGTTGACCGGCGGGGCATATTCTCCTGGCGTCCAGCTAAGCACCACATCTCGCGGCACATCCGTTGCCTCATCAGCAGGGTTTGGGTTAGTAGCCTCTGGCGCACCTATAGCTACTACCGTAGTGGTTTGTCCACCATACGTTACCAACACAGTCCCGGCCCCACCGTAGGCAGTAATCTGGCCCGCGGCGATAAAGTCATTGATTTTCGTCGTCAGGTCACCTTCTAACAGCAGCGTACCTTTAGTGATATCTATCAGGCCGGTTTCTGTCATACGGAGGCCCTCGTGACGGACGTTAAAAGTGCCACCATGGAGGTACAGTTGCCCCGCGCGTCCACTACTCGTTGGAATGATTAATTCTCTGACATCGACTGTACCGCCGGTCATAATCCAGGTACCCTCACCACCGCCCCATCCAAGCTCGAAGTCCCCACCAGTCGTGATAGTGCCGCCGCTCATATAAAACGTGCCGTGGCAGTCGGCTCCATCACCCCACCAAACCCAATCTGCTATCTCCAGAGTTCCGCCCGTCATAGTCATCGTGGGCTCGCCGGCCACTTCACAAGCCAGGCCGTGAGCCTTCGCATTGATGCCACCTCGAATAAGCGGGCCATTCGGCGCTTCCGCGGCTGGTACATCGATATAGGCGTCATCGGTGCTGGTGGGAACCTTCTGGCCTTCCCAGTTGGCAGGATTGCTCCAGAGGTTGTCAGCACCGAGAGCGGTCCAATGGATCTTAGCAGCGCTGCTGACCGAGCTCAGCACCAAAACAAAAGAAATCAAAAAAATCAATCTTCTACACATGATACGCCTCCTTTCTCAAACATTTGGTAATTAGTGAATTATTTAACCATTTAATCAATAATCGTTTAAGCAATTCACAGTATGCTTTGGCCACACACCAAAACAAAGGACGGAAGACAGAGGACAGCATATCTGATTTCTGGCTTCTTAATTCTTATAAATTTTTTATGACTTGACTCTACCTCCTGCTCTCAAGAATCTAAATTTAAGATGAATATCTTGATTCTGCGGTTTATTTATACCCAAAAGACACCTTTAGCTCAAGCAGAATCCTTGAATATCTTCGGTTTTTATAAGTACGCTATGCGAGATACTAAGGCAATTCACAGGCCATGAGCGACACACCATGTTTAGTCTGTGATGCAAAAATTCCACGGCAGGCTGTTTTTGGCAGGTCTTAATAACTAAATATGTAATTTTGATATATTTTCAACTAACAATTGTCGTTGGCAACCTACTTTTCTTACCTCTCTAAATCCTCCATTTTAACAGTACCTTTACGCGACCATTGTTTCACGTGAAACTTTTTGGCCTGGGTCTTCCTGTCCTCCAGACAGCTCTGCAAATCGAATAGTAGTCCGTCAATCATGATTTTGTAAATCGGAACCTGCGATGAAACTGCAGACTAAATATTTAGCCCCCGGTTTTGTATGTGTTTAGCCGCATATTATGGAAGACCATCCCCAAGCTTGGACTGCTCGTTATCGAAGTCCTGCGCTTGGGGCTGCCACC
>JBHIDV010000410.1:0-2556 GCA_046760285.1 Sedimentisphaerales bacterium | reverse complement strand
ATACTCGGTTAACTTGGAACCCGCCTTGAGGGGCGACGGTTCACAACCGTTCTATTTACAGCCACAAGATATCGTGTATGTACCACGAACCAAAATCACCAAGGTCAATCAGTGGGTTGAGCAGCATATTGATGGGTTGATACCGGGAATCCCCTTCTACTTCGCTCTCCCGGTGGATTGACCAGTACGTTGGCTGGCTGATTCGGCACACCACCTTGTCCTTGAGTGTATCGGTGGGCAGAATCACAAGCAGTATTTGTTGATATGATATAACGTTATACCAATTTCCGAAAGGGCAAAACAATGGTAGACGAGATAATTGAGGTTGAGGAAAGGCCCCATGAAAGATCGCTACGAGACCTATATTACGTCGTGTTTCGGCACAAGTGGAAGATGATTTTGTTTTTCTTAGTCATCGTTGTTATAGCGACCGTATACACTATTCGTGCTGCTAAAATCTACCGCTCGGAAGCCAAGCTTTTCGTGCGGGTGGGCCGCGAAAGCGTAGCCTTGGATCCGACCGCTACCACCGGTCCAATTATTACAATCGGTAAGACTCACGAAACCGAGATCAACACGGAACTGGAGATACTCAAAAGCCAAGAACTCGCTGAAAAGGTGGTAGAGGCCATTGGGCCGGAAGTGTTCTTAAAACCTCCCGAGGAAGAGTTTTCTGTTGAGGGTGCGGGTCGTGAAAAGGTCAAAGAGGTCAAGCGGCAAGTCCGTGCTCTATCTAAAGGGCCACGTAGTCTGTATGCGAGATTGGGCCTGACCACGCCATTAAGCGACCACGACATGGCTGTGCTTAAGGTTATGGACAGCTTAGAAGTCCAGACCCAAGCAGACAGGGCAGGCAGGAGCAGCATTATCAATGCGTCCTATGAGGCAGCCAATCCGAAACTGGCTCAACGGGTGCTCACCAAACTCATTGATTTCTATCTGGAAAAGCATATTACTGTGCACCGGACTCCTGGGTCGTACCAATTCTTCACCCAGCAATGTGACCTTCTGCGCTCTAAGCTTGCCCAATCGGAGAAAGAGCTTCAGAATTTGAAGAACCAGAGTGGTATCTTTTCACTAGAGGAGCAGCGGGGGGTCATTTTGGGTCGCATAGGTGCTTTGCAAATGGAGATAGATGACGCAGAGGCTGCATTAGCTGCGTCAAAGGCCAGGGCCCAGGTATTGCAGGAAATCCTGGCCAAGACACCCGAGTTAGTGGTTACAGGGGCAAGCATAGGCCCAAATGCTGCTGTTGATGCCATGCGCTCGCGGCTCTATGAGCTGCAACTGTTGGAGCAAGACATGGTGTCTAAGTTTGAGCACGACAGTCGACAGGTGCAGGACGTCCGTCGGCAAATCGCTGCGGCGCAGGCGTTGCTTGACAAGGAAGAACAAGAGCGAGCCACTCTTACTAAAGGATTGAATGCCACCCACACGGCAGTACAGTCGGCATTGTTCACCGAGCAAGCAACCCTCTCATCGCTCAAAGCTCAAGTAGGGGCACTACAGGCGAAACTAACAGATGCACAAGCGGAGTTGAAAGCTCTAAATGATGCTGGTGTCAAAATTACAGCTTTGACGCGAGAGATAGAGATACAGGAGGCGAACTATCGCAGATATTCCGAAAACCTCGAGCAGGCCCGCATCGATAGTGCGCTGGAGAATGGAAAGATCTCAAACATCAATGTGGTGCAGGCGGCCACTCTTCCCATAAAGCCAGTTCGACCCCGAAAGGCACTCAACCTGTTCTTAGGACTTTTTCTGGGCACTTTTGGCGGGGTCATGCTCGCATTTTTCTGTGAATACTTAGACCACTCTATCAAGACGCCCGATGAGGTGGAAGAAAGATTGCGACTGCCAACTCTGGCGTGCATCCCGCGTGTGCGGACCAGCAGGATTTCTTCCGCAGAAAAGTGGGATATACCAGCGAGTATCCGGCAACATTATGAGGCCTTCAAGGAGCAATTGCTATTAGCTCCGAAGGGCTCTAAAAAAGTACCGCGAGTACTGGCGATTACAGGTTCCCACGACAAAGAAGGTGTAAGTACAGTCGCAGCGAACCTTGCTGCCACGCTGGCTCGGCCCGGTGATGGGCAGGTCCTACTTATTGACGCGGACCTTCGCCATCCTTGCGTACATCAAATCTTCGAGGCCCGACTCTCACCCGGACTGGCAGACGTTCTTACAAACGGCCAAAGTAGTGAAGCAGCCTTCGTCTCTTCGCCGGTACAGAATCTGCGCATCCTCTCGGCGGGCACCGTTGACGGAAATCCTTTAGAGATGTTCGATTCAGAAGAATTCACCAAACTACTGCATTCCCTTAAAAAAGATTACCGTTTTGTAGTGATTGATTTGCCGGCTGTGAACGAGGCGAGCTGGACAGTTCGGCTGGCAAGATTATGCGATGGCGTTGGTTTGGTCGTGGAAGCAGAGCGGTCACGCTGGGAGGTTGTCCAGAGGACGAAGGAATTATTAATCGAGTCGAACGCTAATGTCCTGGGTGTGGTCATCAACAAAAGGCGGTTCTATATTCCAAAGTGGCTATATCGGACGTTG
>JBHIDV010000409.1:0-2566 GCA_046760285.1 Sedimentisphaerales bacterium | reverse complement strand
AGAAGGGCAACTCAGCCAACGCGGCGGAGTCTGCTGGTCCCATCCTGCCTTTGCCCACAAACACATCTATATCAGAAACGACCAAGAGTTGCTCTGCGCGAATCTCTCCGCTAAACAGTGAATATAAAGTATAGGAATTTGTATTTTGGCCACAGATTTCACTGAAATAAAAAAAAACTACTAAAAATCTGTGTTAATCTGTGTTCATCTGTGGCTTATTTTAAGTTGCACCTTGCAGCAATTTGAATTAATTTATGGTATTTGCAGCCCGGTAGTGAGCCGGGAAACACAGACTGACACTGACGATAACACGGACTAACAACAAAGTCAGTGACCGTCAGTTTATAAGTCAGTGTCCATCAGTGTATAAGGAGTAATCTCATGTTTGGTCGCTGTTGTTTATGCCATGTGATGACAGGTTTCGTAGCACTGAGTCTTGGCCTGGGACCCCGCTTCGCGACAGCCCTGGCCTATCCAGGCTCCGTCGTCTCTCGTGACTCGTCCCTCGTCCCTCGTCCGACGATAGAAGATGGACGATGGAAGATGGACGTGGGCGGGGACCCCGCTTCGCGGCAGCCCGGTCTAAGGTTTTCTAAGCGGCCTCTGATGGTTAACCCAAACGAGGGTTGTGCCGTCGCCGACGTGAATCGGGACGGCAAGGCCGACATCGTAGCCGGGACGCACTGGTATGCCGCGCCGGATTTCATCCCTCGGCCGATTCGCGACATCCCCCAGGTATCACTCGGCTTCGGCAGCAAGGGATTCTATGCCAACAATGGGGACCATATTTATGACTTCGACGGTGACGGTTGGCCCGACGTATTCTCCGGTGGCTGGACAGAATCGCAGCTTACCTGGTATAAGAATCCTGGTAAGGCAGGGCTGGAGGCGGGCTGGAAATGGCAACCCCACCTGTTGGTCGATGCACGTGCCCAGAATGAGGCCTTTAAGCTGCGAGACATAGACGGCGACGGGGTACCGGAAATCGTGGTCTTCTGCTGGGTCAGAAAAGCTCCGCTGGTGGCATGGAGACTGGCCAAGAGCCCCGACGGCAAACCCACGGTAAGCCGGGTTGTGTTGGGGGATAAGGGCTGTGGACATGGCTATGCGTTCGGCGACGTCAACGGCGATGGCCGAGAAGACATCCTCTGCGGAGTGGGCTGGTATGAGCATCCGGCAGGTGAGCCGTTCGCCAGGCCCTGGAGGTTCCATCCTGAGACCGCCTTGCCCTCCGCCAGCTCGCCATTTTTGGTCGTGGATGTGAATGGTGATGGCCGTAACGACCTCATCTGGGGCAGGGGACACGACTATGGTGTGTACTGGTGGGAACAAGGCCAGCCGAAGCCCGATGGAACCACGACTTGGAAGGAGCACACAATCGACAAATCATGGTCTCAGGCGCACAGTATGGCCTGGGCCGACCTCGATGGCGATGGCAAAGGTGAGCTAATTACGGGCAAGCGCATCCGCGGCCATGGCGGCCGTGACCCTGGCGCAGACGAACCGGCTTGCCTATACTACTACCGCTGGGACAGTGCCGCCAAAAAGTTCGTCCGCCATACAATTAGCCCACCCGGCGGCGGCGTTGGTACCGGTATGCAGATTTGCGTTGCAGACCTTAATGAGGATGGCCGGCCAGACATCGCCGTGGCAGGCAAAACCGGTACCTGGCTGCTGATTAACGAAGGAAAAAGCAACTAAGCTTATCGCAAATCGCTTGTCGCTTATCGCGAGTCACCAATTATTTGAAGATTTTTCTCATGGCTTGTGCTGCTTTTTCAGGCCTGCCCGGCTCAAAGGGCAACAGTTCAGCCGTAACATAGCCGTCATAGCCAATACCAGTGAGGGCTTCTTTGACCGTTTGGAAATTTACGTCGCCTTCTAACAGATCAACAAAGCCCTCCACTGATGCTGCCGAGCGCTTAAAGTCTTTTGCGTGCACACGCTTTATGCGCCGGCCGAGAATCCGAATCCACTGGTCAGGATAGCCGGTCAGCAGCACATTGCCGACATCAAAGTATGCACCCACCATTTTGGAATTGAAGCTATCGATAAAGTCTCGTGTCTCCAGTGGGCTTAGCAAGAATTTGTTCCAAACGTTTTCAATACATATTGCCACGCCGGTTTCCTCTGCGCTCGGCAGAAGGTCTTTTATAGCTTGGCAGGCCCTTTCGTAACAAACATCGTAGGGGATAACTTCCGCGTCGGGCAGAAAGAACACATCTACCGCACCTGGAACGAAAAGATATGCATCTGTGCCCAGCCATTTCGTTATCTGTATGGCCTTGTGGTTAAACTCGATGCTCTTGTTTCTTACGTCCTGGTCATTGGCCGTAGGGCTGCAGCTCCAGTTTTCGCCGGAGGCGAGGCTTGCGATTTCAATACCGATTTTTTCGGCTGTTGCCGCGATATCTTCACACTGGGCCTGAGTGGCCTGGTGTGTTAGAACACCTTTGCTGGCAATAGCCAGCTCAATAGCGTCGAATCCGAGCTGTTTTGCCTCTCGCATCGCTTCGGCTATTGGCTTTCTGGCTTCAAGTCCCCCTTCGAACATCCAGTAACTTAT
>JBHIDV010000408.1:0-2569 GCA_046760285.1 Sedimentisphaerales bacterium | reverse complement strand
ACACGGATTAACACTGCTTCTTTAGACACCGATTAACACGGATTAACACCGTTTATTTTATTATTCTTACTCCGAACCATCAAAACCATAAATGCGACGTTTTATTTCGACTGACTCGCCGAAGTTGATTAGAAGGCCAACATCCATACCTGTGGTCTTTAAGTAATTTACGAGTTGGACCTCTTGAACCGGCTGAATCTTGCTTACAGCTTTGACTTCGACAACAATTTTATCTTCAACTATCAAGTCTGCAAAATATTCTCCAACTATTCTGCCGTGATATGAAACTTCCAAAGGGACTTCTAAAGAATAGTTTAGGCCGTTTTCTCCAAGCTCCACAGCGAGAGCATTTTTATAAACTTTTTCGAGAAATCCGTGCCCTAATTCCTTATGCACGTTGTATGCACAGCCTATGATTTTCTTTGACAGTTCCTCGTGTTTTAGCATTCGAACAAGCACCCTTTTTATATAACCGTGTGAATCCGTGTAAATCTGTGTCTGATTTTTGTACTGTGTTAATCTGTGTCACATTGACACGCTACAATGTGCGTTTACGTTTCTTTCTCAAAAGCGCTATTGCGGTGGCGGCTATAGCTTGGCTGGCTCCTATGTCGCCGAGTGCTTCATTTGTTTTGGCTTTTACGTTCACCGCGGTAAAATCAATCCCTAATAGCCCGGCGATGCACCTTTTTATTTGTCCTTTGACCGGCTCAAGTCTCGGCTGCTCTGCATGTATTATCAGGTCAATATTGACCACTTCCCATTTCTTTTCTTCGAGCTTTTCTTTAACAATAAACACAAGCTCTTTGCTGTCTGCATCTTTCCAGCGCGGGTCCGTGTTAGGGAACAATACCCCTATATCGCCCATTCCGCTGGCTCCGAGTAGGGCATCAATGACCGCGTGTAGGCCCACGTCACCATCGCTGTGGCCAGCCAATCCTGCGGGGTACGGCACGTAAACTCCGCCCAGCATCAGCTTTCTGCCTTCAACTACTCTGTGTATATCAGTGCCGATACCGCTTCGATATTCAGCTTCTGCCCTATCAATCACAACTGTCCCTTTGTGCTGGGGACATCCGTCCCTACAATTTTGACCGCTTCTGCCAGAGCTTGGCCGAGTGCCTTGAAGATCGCCTCGGCTATATGATGGCTGTTTGTACCGTATGGCACATTTACATGCAGATTAAATCTGGCGGTATTTGAGAAGCTCCGCAGCATCTCTTGCAAACACTCGACATCAAAATCGCCGATTTTATCCCTTCGATACTCGACGTTATAGACGCAATTCGGCCGACCGGACAAATCCACAGATACATTCGCCAGAGCATCTTCCATGGGCACAGAACTATGGCCATATCTGGCAATTCCCTTTTTCTCACCAAGGGCCTTAGTTAGACACTCACCCAAACATATTGCAATATCTTCAACCGTATGGTGGGCGTCGACGTTCAAATCGCCCTTGGCCTTGACCACCAAATCAATTTTGCCGTGCTTACTTAGATGGCTGAGCATGTGGTCTAAAAAACCGATGCCGGTATCAATTTCATATTTGCCGAGGCCGTCCAGATTAAGCTCGCAACTGATGTCGGTTTCCTTTGTTTGCCGGCGAATTTTAGCGATTCTATCTTCCATTTGCTTTCAATCCTGCGATTATCCATACGATTTAAGCAAACCATGCATAAATTCTGCTGCCATTTGGGCGTTTTTTTCTGCGAATTCTATGCCCACCGTTTTCCCATCTACAACAGGAAGCGGATGGCATAATTCATAGCCTATGTAACCATTATAACCGATTTCTTTCATTGCGCGGATAAAATGAACATAGGGCTCATTTCCTATATTATTTTTAATTGAGCCATCTGCGGCACGCTCAAATTCCCCACCATAGTGTGACAGTACCTGTAGTGGTCCCACCTGCCGTGCTGCTCTGTGAATGTTTTCCGGGCTCTTATCCCTCATGATAGGCAGGTCCAGACAGGCCTTCAAATGTGGCGAATTAACCTCATGAATCATGCGTAGCATATCTTTATAGTCTCTGATAATTGGAGCATGATTTTGCAAAGCCAAAGTTACACCGTAATCACCGGCATAACGTGCAGACTCGAGCAATCCTTCGCGACACCGGTCCCAATCCTCCTCATCGGTGGTCAATGTATGTGTGTAATTCCATATTTTCCTGGCCAGGGAATATTTAGCTATTTGCGGATGCCTGGTAACACCACGCCAGGCAAGGAAGACCCGAAGTGTTCTGGCACCTAAATCGGCTGCCATGCGAATCAACTCTCGAACATAAACAATTTGGCTCTGCCAATGCTCACATATTGGACTGCTGAAGTCATTATTGGCTGCCACCGAATATATATCAATGCCTTCTCCGTCTGCTATCGACCGCAGTTCTTTACAGCGCCTCGTTGGCCAATCATTAGGATTGCCATGCGGCCTTTTCCCGTCAATTTCAATACCATCATAGCCGTATTTTTTAGCCTTTTTGATCATCTGCTTTAGAGAAAGCTCTTTTCCTCGATACCAGAGCCCTAAGAAAGTGATACTATACAACCCAACCTTAATA
>JBHIDV010000407.1:0-2571 GCA_046760285.1 Sedimentisphaerales bacterium | reverse complement strand
TTCATCGGCTTGTGCGGGAGATGACCTTAGGGAATCCGGCTTATGGTGATTGTCCAATTCGCGAGTGGAGTCGGGTCGCGAGACGCTACCGAATCTTTACGAATTATATGAATCAAGGTCTTATAGACCATGTATTTACGACAACGATTGCAAAGAAAGAATTTATTGCCAATAGGGGTTTCCAAGTAGAATTTATTCCTTTTGGTTATCATAGTATATTTGGTCAGCTTCAGGGACACAAGAGGGACATTGACGTTCTTTTTCTGGGCAGGCTCAACAACGAGCGTAGGCGCAGAGTAATAGATCGTTTATTCGATGAGTTACGAGCGAATGGCGTGGAGCTTACAATTATTGACCGCGATTACTACAACGAGGGTAGGACAGAGCTTTTGAATCGCACTAAAATAATGTTGAATTTGCTTCGTGTTCCCTGGGACTTTGGACCTGAGAGATTTTTAATGAGTATGTCATGTGGTGCCTTGGTGGTTTCTGAAAAGATTGTAAAACCGGAGCCTTATCGGCCAGGTGTACACTTTGTCCAGGCACAAACCCAGGATCTAGCGGCGATAATTTGTCAATATTTGAAGAATGATAATGAAAGGGAGAAAATCACACATTGCGCATATGAGTTTGTGATGGGTGAACTCCAGCTTGAAAAAAAAGTTTTGCAGCTTTTGAAAAGCTGTCATTTAAGTGACACATGACATTACTCTCTAGCTTATTAAATAAGCCACGGAATTGATATTTTGGATTTAACCTATGAGCTGGGTAAGACGCATATTTGTAATAGCGGACTTTAAAGATGAAAAGCCACAATCGGTTTTTGTGGACGATCGAAGAATCGTCAAGGGCCTTATTCGTCTCGGTCACGATGTACAGCGGTTCAGCTATAGAAACATAATGTTGCATCGTAATCCCTTTCCAAACAAGCCTTTCATCCAGTATTTCACCAAACAAAAAGCTGATAAAATCCTTCTAAAACAGGTTAAGCACTATTATCCAGATATTGTTCTCGCCCTCGGCATGAAGTATTTTGATGCTGAAACCGTTGTGGCTATGCGCAGCCTGGCACCAAATGCAGTTATTCTGGGCAGAGACCTGGATCCTTTCCCAGAGAAATTTCCTGTCCGCTTAGCAGCAGCAAATCAAATGGATATAATAGTAATGCCCAGTTCGGGCAGATTCCTAAAAGTCTATAAAGATGCGGGAGTCCACTGCTGTGCATTCATACCTTGCTCTTGCGACCCGGACATACAGTACCGATATGAAGTCCAAGACAAGTGGAAGGGCGATATTGTCTTCACTGGAAAAGCTGAGCACACCAAGCTCGACCGTAATGATGAGAGGTATAATATAGTCAAAAAATTGTCCCGGATGCCTAATGTAAAACTATATGGCTGCTTCGGCCGACCCAGAACCGAAGGAATCGACTGTTTTTATGCCCTTAGTGGTGCGAAAATAGGTTTGAGCATAAATATAGCAAACGATGTTCGGCTGTATCATTCTGATAGATTTATAAATATCCCAGCCTGTGGCACGTTCACCCTGGCCAAAAGAGCGCCTGGTTACGAACTGCTCTTTGAGGATGGGGTGCATCTAAAGTATTTTGATACCGTCGATGAATTTTTTGAATTAGCTGACTGGTATCTAAAACATGAGCAGCAGCGGGAGAAAATCGCTATGGCAGGAATGAAGAAAGCACATGCCGATTTTAACTGCCAGAAGATAGCTCAACATATCCTTGACCTCGTCGAGACCGGCTCTTACAGTGCCCCCTGGGCAGAGATTTTGTAGCTAATGAATCTGCTTATTTTAAGTAATAATCCCAGCCGGGCTAGCTTCAGGCAAAGGATTGGAGTCTACCTTGATACTTTGCGCTCAAATGGTATAAATCCTGAAGTTGCAAAACTGCCCGCCGGCTCTTTAGCACGTCGAAAGCTTTTTAAGCGAGCAGCAGATTTCGATGGTGTTTTCTTGCATAAAAAAGGGCTGAATTTCTTTGACGCCGCTTGGCTGGCTCAATATAGCAAAAAGCTCATCTATGATTTCGACGATGCTATAATGTACAGTCCCAAGACTCCCGACCGCAACAGCCTCTCTCACTTTATACGCTTTCGCAGAACTGCCAAACTGGCGGACATGATTATCGCGGGCAATTCGTACCTGGCTGAACATGCGCGGAAATTCAATCCCAACGTTGAAATTCTGCCTACAGGTTTGGATACCGATGCTTACAAGGTGCAAGCCGGTCCCCTCGACGGCACTCGGGACAGGCCAAGAAATGATGGTAAAATTCGTCTCGTCTGGATTGGCAGTAAAACTACACTGTGTTACCTTGCAGAAATCAAGCCTGCTCTTGAAGAAATCGGCTTGCGATTTGATAATGTTATTTTGAGAATAATATGCGACAAATTCTTTGAATTACAAAATATGCCTGTGGAAAAATACTGGTGGTCTGAGGACACCGAGGCCGCCGATTTAGCGACATGCGATATTGGGCTGGCCCCATTGCCGGATAATCGGTTTACGAGGGGCAAATGCGGCTTCAAGATTCTACAATACGCTGCTGCT
>JBHIDV010000406.1:0-2572 GCA_046760285.1 Sedimentisphaerales bacterium | reverse complement strand
CCGTGTCTATTATGCATGTTTAGTAATCCTTAAATTTTCTCATCCATTCTGGCCAATCGCTCGGTCTACAGCCACCTGCTCTAGTCCAAGGACCTCCTGTCTCGTAATCACGATGCCACTTCAGCACCCATAACTCTTTGAGTCCCACCTTTCTGACCGACCAGTCCATGAAAAGGCCGTTTATTGTACCATTGTGCCGGTCTATACAGAATCGCTTCATCATATTTGCAGGAAATCCTGATAGGTCCCCATCATATAGCGGCGGCGGATGGGTACAAACAGGACGGGCGCCATAGAAGGCGCAATCCATAAACACTGGAATTTGACCTGCCTCTTTAACATTGGTTGCCCTCCAGTAACCCTTGTCTGACTGACTTTTCTTTCTATTGTAAGTCCAGCGGTTTATCCCGTAGCTACCGTAGTCACCCTGCATCACGTAGTCGGCATCTCCGGAGACCAGCCCGCCTCCCCCCCAGGTTCCAAACTTGCCTCGTGGCTTATCAGGGTCCGAGGCTGCCGGACAGCAGAAGCTCAGGCTGCCCTGTATGTTGTACAAATTCAGCATCCACCTCCACTGCCCGCTATGAGCACCGTAAATGAACTGGCCGTTGTTATCGTCCGCGTACATCGAAAAGCAAAGGCCCCATTGTTTCAGTTGTGCCTGACAGGCAACTGCCTTTGCTTGTTTTTTTGCCCTATTTAGAGACGGCATCAATACCGCCATCAGTAATGCGATGATAGCAATCACCACCAACAGCTCTATCAGTGTAAACCCCGTCCCTCCCAGGGGCGGGGTAAAGCCTTTTCGTTTTCGTATTGTGCTGCGTCTATTGTGCATGATTGATTTATTAGTAATCCTTAAATCCTTTCATCCATTCCGGCCAATCTGCCGGCACGACACCCCCGGCTGTCGTCCAAGGGCCAGCCGTATTATACTCTCGATGCCACTTTAACGTCCACAGCTCCTTAAGACCTACCTTTCTGACGGACCAATCCATAAAAAGGCTGTTTACAAAGCCATCGTGTCGGTTTAAACAGTAACGTAGCATACGTCCGCCAGCACCTTGGTCCCAGCCCTGGCCGTCATATACTGGAGGGTCATCTACTGAGTCCGGCACGCCATTATAGCGCTGCGACCCCAGGAACAAGGGCACGTATGCAGCCCCTGCCACATCCGGCCCGCGCCAGTACCAAGTTGCTTGGCCGCGAGGTTCCCGGCCTGGCGGTGTATCAACACACCAGCCGTTAATCCCGTAACTTCCCTTCATGGGTTTGGCCCAGTGACTCTGATTCATGTAGCCCCAGGCCATGGTCACGCCGACATCCGTTCCGTAAGCGCCCGAACTGATACCATTCTTGTCAACCCACGGCTTGGTCGCGTTCGGACAACAGGTAAACTCGTCATCCCATTTATAGTAGTCCCCAAGTGCGCTAACCCACCGATTGGGCTGAGGCTGGGCCCTGTGGCCCACCATGAATCGTCTATCGTAGTCGTCGGCATACATCGCAAAGAACAAGCCCCATTGTTTGAGCCTGTTTAGGCATGCAACGCCTCTGCCCTGTTTCCTTACCCGCTGCAGTGCCGGCATCAATACCGCCATCAGTAATGCGATGATGGCAATCACCACCAAAAGCTCTATTAAGGTAAATGCTTTTTGCTTACGTATCATACTGTGTTTCCTCCATTTTAAGGTTATCTTAATAGTCCTTAAAACCTCTCATCCATTGTGGCCATTCTTCCAGCACGACACCACCAGCTTTGGTCCAAGGGCCGGCTGTGTTGAATGACCGATGCCACTTCAAGGTCCACAATTCCTTAAGACCAATCTTTCTCACAGAGAAATCCAGCAAAACTGCGTTGACATATCCATTATGTCTGTTGAGACAAAAGCGTTTCATCTGTAACGCGCTTACACCCCAGGTGGCTATATCACCGTCATATTCCGGAGGTACGTCGAAATCGTAGGGCTTACCCTCAACAAACGCACAATCCAGAAACAGCGGTATATTGGCTGCGCCTTCAACGTAAGCATTCCTCCAGTTATCCTTGGTTGCTTCTCTACCATGAATAAATTTCACCTCTGGTAGCGGATTACAGGCCCAGTTATTCATTCCATAACTGCTGCAATCCTTTTGTGTCTGGGGGACAGGTCCCCAGGCTGCAAAGGGATCGGCGGCCCCATCAACCCTGAGTTTTGTAGCCATCGGGCAGAAACGTATCTTTGCCTCATCGTGATAGTATGGCTGAAGAGGATATATCCAGCAATACTGCTTCCATCCTCCTCTGCGCATATCGCCGCTCCAGAAATAGCCATCGTTTTCACCGGCGTACATCTTGAAGACAATAGCCCACTGGTGCAGGTTTGATTGGCAGGCAACCGCTTTGGCCTGTCTCTTAGCCCGCTGCAGAGTAGGCATGAGTATCGCCACCAAGAGCGCAATGATAGCGATTACCACCAACAGCTCTATTAACGTAAAGCCTTTCCTGGTGTACATGATGGCTTTTTTCCTTTTAGCCACCTATGAAGAGCTCGAGGTCAAGTCATAAATTCCCTCTTGCCCTAAATTTTCT
>JBHIDV010000405.1:0-2579 GCA_046760285.1 Sedimentisphaerales bacterium | reverse complement strand
ATACGAGGAAAGCTGCGGTTTGTTTGGTATTTTTGGTGACGCGGAAGCCGTTCAAAAAACCTATTTCGGCTTACATAGCCTTCAGCACCGCGGACAGGAATCAGCAGGAATAGCCTCAAGTGATGGAGAGGTTATCCAGTGCTACAAAGCTATGGGGACGGTTCGAAGGGTCTTCCGCAGCGGCAGAGACACTCTACAGAAGTTATCTAATCCGATAGCGATCGGCCATGTTCGCTACTCGACCTCTGGTGCCAGCAAGGCCATCAACAGTCAGCCACTTTTAGCTGAGTACTCTCGTGGGCAGGTGGCGGTGGCCCATAATGGTAATCTTATAAATGCAGCGCTACTGCGGGACGAATACCAGGCCTACGGCAGTATCTTCAACTCGACAAGCGATACCGAGGTAATCGTTCATTTGCTGGCCAAGCCGACCCACCTGGCAAGGAGCGACCCTTTAGCTCACGTATTAAACCATTTGCAGGGGGCGTACTGCCTTTTGTTTCTCTTTGCCGACCGTATTGAGGCGGCCCGTGACCCCTACGGCATTAGGCCTTTGTGCATCGGCCAAACGGAAAATGGCCATTATGCTATTGCCAGCGAAAGCTGCGCCTTCGATGCCATAGGGGCAAAGTTCGTTCGAGAAGTTGAGCCCGGCGAAATCGTCATGCTGGATAAACAGGGCCTTTCCAGCAGATTCTTCGTCAATCCCGGCGGGGTCACGCCGGCCCACTGTATCTTCGAGCACATCTATTTTGCCAAGCAAAATTCCTACATATTTGGCGAAAACGTACACGAATTTAGAAAAAAACTGGGCAGACAACTGGCCATAGAGCAACCAGCCGATGCTGATGTCGTCATACCGGTGCCGGACTCAGGCACATCCGCGGCCATAGGATATGCAGAGCAGAGCAAAATACCCTTCGATATGGGAATGGTCCGCAGTCACTACATCGGCAGAACATTTATCTCGCCGGACCAGAAATTACGAGAGCTGGAGGTTAAACTCAAGCTGGCGGTGGTAGAAGAAGTCGTAAGTGGCAAACGTGTGGTGCTGGTGGACGATTCCATCGTTCGCGGCACCACCACCAGAGGCAAGATTAGAACGCTACGCGCCGCCGGAGCAAAAGAAATCCACATGCGGGTCAGTTGTCCGCCTATAAGATTTCCCTGTTATTACGGCGTGGACTTTCCTACCAAAGAAGAACTGCTGGCAAACAATCGCAGCCTCAAACAAATCAAAGAGTTCCTGGAGGTCGATAGTGTCGGCTATATGTCGCTGCAGGGACTGCTTAGCTGTGCGACGCTGCCAGCAGACCATTATTGTACTGCTTGCTGGAGTGGCAAATACCCAATCCCGGTGGACACTGCAGTCACTAAGTTTTCTATGGAACGCTATCAGATGCGGATGTTCGATGAAATCGAATAAAATTATAAATTTTTGAAACCTGCGGTTAAACCGCAGGCTAAATATTTCGATTATTTAGTCCCACGTTTCACGTGGGGTTTTGCAAAGTATCGAGAATGAGTAAACACATAACTTATGAACAAGCCGGCGTCAGTATCGATGCCGCAGATGTTAGCGCACAGCAGATTTATTCATATCTGGCCAGCACCTTTGGGCCGCGAGTTATCGAATCCAAAAACGCCTTTGCGGGGTTGTTTCGGCTGGACTACGACGAAAGGCTCTTTAAGAAAAACTACAAAAATCCGGTGCTGGTGGCCTGCACCGACGGCGTGGGCAGCAAAGTCCAGTTGGCAGCAAAAATAAAAAAATTCGACACCGTAGGCATCGACCTGGTGGCCATGAACGTCAATGACATGCTGGTACAAGGTGCTGAGCCGTTATTTTTTCTGGACTACTTAGCTGTTCACAAGCTCACACCCCAAATCGTAGCGGAGCTGGTAAAAGGCGTGGCCGTCGGCTGCAAAATGGCTAACTGCGCACTTATCGGCGGCGAAACAGCAGAGATGCCCGACACTTACAAAAAAGGCGACTTCGATATGGCAGGGTTCGCCGTCGGAATAGTGGAGCGGGGCAAGATCATCACCGGGAAAAATATAAGAGCCGGTGACATCATTCTGGGTCTGGCCTCCAGTGGATTGCATAGCAATGGATATACATTGGCCCGCAATATTTGTTTCAAGCAGCACGAAATGAAAATGACCGATGTGGTGGACCAGCTCGATGGCGCTGTGTTGGGTGAGGCGCTGCTTGCGCCGACACGAATCTATGTTCGCCCGATAGTAAAACTATTGAGCCAATACAAAGTCAAGCGCATCGTCCACGGCATGGCACACATTACCGGCGGAGGCCTTCTGGGAAATATTCCGCGGGTACTGCCGAAAAACTGCAACGCGGTGATTAAAAAAACCAGTTGGCCCAAACACAAAATATTTACCTTCCTGCAAAGCGCCGGCCCTGTCGAGGAGGCCGAGATGTACAGGGTCTTCAATATGGGGATAGGTTTTGTGCTGATAGTGGCTGAGGACTTTGCCAATTCCATAGCGAAAAAATTGAGACGATTCGGCGAGCAGGTCTATACAATCGGCAGAATTACTACCGGCACCGGCCAGGTAGT
>JBHIDV010000404.1:0-2594 GCA_046760285.1 Sedimentisphaerales bacterium | reverse complement strand
CACTTTTGACCCTCTCGATGCTTTCCTTTACTGCGGTATCAGGCAGGCCTACAATGAGGGACTTTTCAAATCCGCCGCGGGCAACATCAACTTCCACCTCGCAGATTACACCTTCAATCCCTTCCAGTGTGACACTATGCAGCCTGGCTAACATACTCGTATTGTGTATTGCGTATTTCGTATTGCGTTTTTATTTTCGCGCGACGCATCGCGCACGATGCCTCGTTCCCCCGATTTGAAAAATATTTCTCTATCCCGCTGCATAAACCTCGAGAAAATTAGGTTTCTGTGAAAGAATATCAGATGATAAGAATTAAGTCAAATGGCATAAAGAATTTGCAATAGGAAAAATTTTCTAAAAAATGTTATTTTTCTCACAATTTTCTCATCTTTGCTTTGCTAATATGTTGGTTAACAAAATTAACAAGTGTGGGGGCAGCCCGACTACGTTGGCGGGCTGCAAAATTGTAGCTGTTTTTTGAATTAAGGAGAGAAGAAATGAGAACGAAAGTGTGGAAATTAGTTGAAAGCAGGTTCGCGATGAGACGACCTTTAGGTAGTCTGGTCGTTGTGGCGTTGAGCGTTATAATACTCACAGTCTCTCTCGTCCCTACTTCAGCACAAGAAGGGGAGAAGAAGGTTAGCATTGACCAGGTGCCCGCAGAAGTCAAAGCCGCCATACTGAAGCAAGTCGGGGATGGCAAGCTGGTTGACATCGGGGAGTTTACGAAAGGAGAAAAAAAGCTTTACGAGATAGAAATGGTCGTGGGGGGCAAAGAGTTTGACGTCCTGTTTTCCTCGGACGGCAAGGTGCTGAGAAAGACATTTGAAGGGCTCAAGGCCAAAGAGGGCGAAGCGGAGGCAGGCGAAATCGAACGCCAGGTAACAGAAGTGGAAGTGCCAAAGGCTGCCTTGGCGGCGCTTACGAAGATGGCTGCCGGCGCCGTGATTTACGAGTTCGCCGAAGAAATCGAGCACGGTAGCACCTTCTACGAAGGCTCGTGGAAAAAACCTTCCGGAGCAAACGTGGACGTGATAGTAACGCCGACCGGTGACCTGGTGGAAATCGAGGAACAGGTGAGCGCCGACCAAGTCCCGGCAGCGACGCTGAAGACGGCACGGAAGGCAGCCGGCAGGAAAGCCAAATTGGCGTTTGAGAAAAAGACGATGATTCTCTACGAGGTCAAGTTCCAGAAAGGCGGTCTTGGATATGAATTGCTTTTGAGTCCGGATGGCCGCCGCGTGGAAGAAGAAGTTACCAAAGGCAAACCCGATTAACGAGCCTTAAGCAAATCAAAAATCAAAAGGCAAAATGCAAAATTTTTGATTTTTGCATTGTTTCCTGGCGGACGAGTTTACGTCGGTTTGACCAAGGTGGCAAGCCGTAGAATTTATGGGGTTTTTTTGAATAAGGAGACAGAAAATGAATTGGAAACGTTGGAAACTGATTGCTTTGCTTGGTTTGGCAGTCCTTATTGTGGTACTCGTACGTGTTGTGCCATTTACTAAGGCTACTACCACTAAAGCAACGCAAGGCACACAACTAATTGAGAAAGCTACGATAAGCGAAATCGAAGTCGCTGCCGCTGGAGATGAAGACGACGATGACGACGAAGGTGATGATGAGGAGCCCGATGACGATGATGAAGACGATGAGGAAGATGACGACGACGAGGATGATTAGGAACAAGAAAAGTAATGACAGACCAAGTTTTCGTAGCTAAAATATACACCGCTGAGTAATAAGAGATTATTGCTCAGCGGTGTTTTTTTTGTGGGTATTTAAGATGCGTCTACTGCTTATAGAAGACTATCGGCCTTTACAAAAATCGCTCACCAAAGGGCTGCGGGAAGCAGGTTTCGCCGTAGATGTCACCGGTGACGGCGAGGAAGGATTATGGTACGCTACTGGTAATGATTATGACGTAATTATTCTGGATTTAATGTTGCCTGGGATGGACGGACTGAGCATTCTCAAAAAGCTCAGAGCTAAAGGTCGGCAAAGCCATGTATTGATCCTGACAGCTAAAGATACTTTAGAAGACCGTGTTAGCGGTTTGGACCTGGGTGCAGACGATTACTTGGTAAAGCCATTTGAATTCAGAGAGCTATTGGCCCGGGTTCGGGCACTGTTGCGGCGTAGTTATCGTCAGAAAAATCCCCGCATTAAAATCAAAGACCTGCGGATAGAGCTCACCACGCAGAGGGTCTGGCGTGGCCAAGAGGAAATTCAGCTTACGCCACGAGAGTATGCACTTTTGGAATATTTAGCTATGCGGGCCGGCCAGACTGTATCGCGCACCGATATTTGGGAGCACGTCTACGAATTCAAATCCATCGCATCGAGCAATGTGGTCGACGTTTATATCGGCTACCTGCGAAAGAAGCTTGAACGACCGGGCAAGCCTCAGCTCATCCATACAGTCCGAGGCCGCGGCTATGTATTAGGAGCTCGGCCATGATGCGTTCACTGCGCAGCCGTTTGACCATCGGCATAATTAGCGCAATATTACTGCTTTTAACCATCTTCAGCCTTGTAGTTTATGCGGCGATTCGGCGGGCTTTAATTAGTCAGTTCGATGCATCGCTGGAAT
>JBHIDV010000403.1:0-2607 GCA_046760285.1 Sedimentisphaerales bacterium | reverse complement strand
CGGGGGGGCAAAAGGTTAGCCTTTTCTTTTAGTTAACCTGTTTGTTTTTCATAGGTTATACCAGAAAAAGGAGCTTTTTTCAACTGGTGCGGCGAAAAATGCGGGTTAATCAATTTTTAGAATTATCTTGCTAAAATTAACCTAAGTTTAAAATATCAATGACCTTAAGTGCAACTTTGAGCTTCGTTCTTTATCCACATTTGCGGTAAGTCCTTTGAAGATATACTCTTACGGTACTTGGAGAGATTTTCAACATTGCTACAATTTTGGAACTATACTCGATGCCGTTGCAGAAAAGAATCACGATATGTAACTGTCTACTTGATAGTTTCCAGGCTCTTTTGACCTTATTCTGTTGAATTTTTGTCAGTAACACCGTAAAATGCCGAAAAATATGAACAGAATCTCAAAAATTCGGTAATTTTGTTTGAGGGAATCTTTGCGTATTAAAGTTTTGCCTGTATACTCCTTATACTGTGACATCTGTTTTTATACCAGTTACATACTCGTTTATGGGGATTTAAAGGAAACCTTATTATCAAAATGCCCAATGAAAAGCATAAAGTTGTTAAGTGTAAAACTTGTCCAATATGCGAATCCCAAATGGAAACGTATATGCCTGTCCTGAGCGAAGCCTGTCCCGAGCGAAGTCGAGGGGTCGAAGGGATGGAGTTTTTATGATGTTAGCAGGGACCCCAGTCCCGAAAAATTGGCCATCTAATTTTCAATTTTCGATTTTCGATTTAGAATCGGCAATCGGCAATCGTAAATCGGCAATTTCTGTTAAGGGGGCCTTAAATGTTAGCGAATATTTACGACCGTATTAACGATTATGGTTCGGTTAAGATTTCATTAGCCAGTCCTAATGACATCCGTAGCTGGTCTTTCGGCGAGGTCCGCAAGCCCGAGACTATCAACTACCGCACATATCGGCCGGAGAAGGACGGCTTATTCTGTGAGCGAATCTTCGGGCCGGAGCGGGACTGGGAATGTGCTTGCGGCAAATACAAAGGCACTAAGTTTAAGGGAATAATTTGTGACCGTTGTCAGGTGAAAGTTACTCATAGTCGTGTCCGTCGTAAGCGAATGGGACATATCAATCTGGCAGCACCGGTAGTCCATATATGGTTTTTTAAGTCCATTCCTAATCGCCTTGGTACCATTTTAGGGATGAAAAGCACGGACTTAGAGAAGATAATTTATTTCCAGGACTATGTTGTTACTGACCCAGGGCAAAGCCCTTTGGTTGTGGGTCAACTACTTAGTGAAGAAGAATTCCGCGAGGCAACGAATAAGTACGGCAGTTCCTTTAAGGCTTCTATGGGCGCCGAAGGCATAAGAGCGCTGTTGGAAGGCCTTGACCTTGCGGCTATCAGTGCGCAACTAAGGCGGGCTATAAGTAGAACCAGCAGTAAGCAGAAGATTAAAGACTTCACCAAGCGTCTCAAGAGCATTAACGCTCTTATTAATAGCAATAACAAGCCGGAATGGATGGTGCTTGAAGCTATTCCTGTTATCCCGCCGGATTTGCGTCCGTTGGTTCTTTTAGAGAGAGACAATTTCGCCACCAGCGACCTCAACGATTTGTATAGGCGAATCATTAATCGTAACAACCGATTAAAGAAACTGATGGACCTCAACGCTCCGGAGGTCATTATCCGAAATGAAAAACGAATGCTACAGCAAGCAGTCGATTCACTGCTGGACAACTCTCGCTGTCGAAGACCGGTGCTTGGCAGTAATAATCGGCCCTTAAAGAGCTTGACCGATATGATTAAGGGAAAGCAAGGCAGATTTCGCGAAAACTTGCTGGGAAAACGTGTTGATTACTCTGCCCGGAGTGTGATTGTGGTCGGGCCTGACCTAAAACTATATCAATGCGGATTGCCCAAGAAAATAGCTCTCGAACTTTATCAGCCTTTCATTATTAGCAAACTAAAAGAACATGGACTTGCTGACACCATCAAATCTGCCAAGAGGATGATTGAACGACGAGACGAGGTGATCTGGGATATTTTAGAGGAAGTAATTCATCAGCATCCAGTACTTCTGAACCGTGCTCCTACCCTGCATCGAATGGGTATCCAGGCCTTCGAGCCGACACTGGTGGAGGGTAATGCTATTATGCTTCACCCGTTGGCCTGTAAGGGCTTCAACGCTGATTTTGACGGCGACCAGATGGCAGTACATTTACCACTAAGTGTTGAAGCTCAGGCGGAAACCCATATCTTAATGATGACCACCGCTAATATTTTCTCGCCGGCTAATGGCTCTCCCATGGTTGGCCCATCTCAAGATATGGTGATGGGCAATTACTACCTAACAATTTCGATTGACGAAATCCGGCCGCGAGAATCGAGCATCGAGCGTCGAGAGTCCCGATACTCTGATAACCTGTTTCGGGACACCTTCGAGGCAATCATGGCCTACGAAACCGGCAAAATCGGTTTGCACCAGTTGATTTCAGTGCGTATCCCTGGACGCATTATAGCAGAGACGAGAGAGCCATCTTCCGCCCCCAAGGGGCTGCGGAAGACGGGCGATGGACGATCTCGTCCCTCGTCCATCGTTGAGACCACCGCCGGCAGATGTATATTCAATGAGATA
>JBHIDV010000402.1:0-2607 GCA_046760285.1 Sedimentisphaerales bacterium | reverse complement strand
GGGCTTGCCTCAATTGTTCGTGAACTATTATAAGGCCGGCTAGGCACGTGCTGGTGTTACCCACTCTGTCAAAGAAGCAGCGAGATGGATTTAGACCCTGATATTCGATGTTTGATTCTCGATACCTGCCTCGCATTAATCAGGCTTTTGTCGTAAATTGGTGCGGGGTTCACAAAAACCCGGAATAGATTTACAGGACGGTAAGACACTTCAATAAATTGAGGGGCTAAATAAATGAGAAAAGTGGATATTTTCTTATGGTCACGGCTCTGTTCAATCGCTAATCTGCGCCAGCCTCAACTTGGGCAAGTTCGGCAGGAGTTGACTATTGATGTAAAATAAGCTACAGTTATTTATAACTATGAGCAGTGAACAGGAAAAACCTCGTCTGATAGCTTTTGAAGTGACCCGCCGATGTCAGTTTAACTGCCTGCACTGCCGAGCAAACGCCGGCGACAACGGCGACGAAGAGCTGACCACTAAGCAGTGCAAAAAAATACTTTCCTCGGTAGCTAAGTTCAACAAGTGCGTAATAATCCTGACCGGCGGTGAGCCGATGGAACGAAGTGACATCTATGAACTTATTCGGTACGGGCGAAAGAGAGGGCTGCGAATGGTGATGGCTACGTGCGGTTACCTGCTCGGTGACCAGTCCATGGCCAAACTAAAGGACGCTGGCGTATTGGCATTATCGCTATCTTTGGATGGTAGCTCCGCCGAAACCCACGATAAATTCAGGCAGGCAGAAGGTGCCTTCGATGCGGTGATTAAAGCTGCTGAAATTGCTCGCCAGGCAGGTATGCGTTTTCAGATTAATACTACCATCTGCGAAATCAATATCGACGAAGTGGCGGGGATAGTTGAATTGGCAAAAAGACTCGGGGCTTATTGCTTCAATGCATTTATTCTGGTACCGACCGGTCGGGGTGAGGAAATCGCCGAAGAAATTCTTGACCCGATACGATACGAGATCCTGCTCAATGAGTTGCTCCGTTTGAAACTTGATTCGGCGATTGAGGTAAGAGTTACCTGCGGGCCACAGTTTGCGAGGGTATGTGAACAGGCCAGAGCGAAACGGCTAATCGATAGTGTCAATGGCTGTATGGGTGGTAGAGGATTTGGATTTATAAGTTATTGTGGGGATGTGCAGACCTGTGGGTTCCTTGACATATCGGCAGGCAATTTGGTTGAAAATGGTTTTAATTTCAGGAAGATTTGGCTTAGCTCAAAGTTATTACAAAATGTTCGCGACCTGTCATCCTACCAGGGCAAGTGCGGAACTTGTCGATACCTTAGTTTGTGTGGGGGCTGCCGGGCCAGGGCTTATGCAGTCTGCGGCGATTATTTAGCTGCCGACCCGATTTGTGATTATAAGGCCAGAGGAGGTAAGGATTGAATTTACATTTGACAAAATTTCAAAAACGGTTGTGCAATCTGCTTCAAGAGGGCTTGCCAATATGCTGGCGGCCTTTTGCCGAGATAGCAAAAGTTATAGATAGCGACGAAACGCAAGTCTTGCAGCAAACCAGCCAGCTAAAAGACCTGGGGATTATTCGCCGGATTTGCGCCCTGATAAATTATCGTGCTCTGGGCATGACCAGTACTTTGGTTGCCGCACACGTTCCAGCAGAGAATCTTCAAGAGGTTGCTGAAGCTGTTAATTCTCTGGAGAATGTCTCTCATAATTATCGAAGAGACCATTACTACAATTTGTGGTTTACCTTGCAGGCAGAAATTCCCGCACAGATCGAAGTGACGATAACAAATCTTTCGGGACGTTTTGGCGTTGATTTTCACAGCCTGCCAGTCAAACGAGCCTTTAAGCTTGATGTTCGGTTTGACGCTGAGAGCGAGGGCCAGGCATTACTGCAAGAAATCGAAGAGATTCCAAAAGGCGAACCTGTCGAGCTGGATGAAAATGAAAAGCTGATACTGTCAAAATTGCAGGGCGAGTTGGAGTTGACAGAAGAACCCTTTGCTTTTTTGTGCAGCGAAGGCCTGGAGAAAGAGGATGTTTTGACGATTATAGAAGAGCTGATTGATAAGGAGGTCATTCGTCGTATAGCGGCTGTCGTTGACTATCGTAAGCTCGGATTTGTGGCCAATGTCATGTTTGCTGGCGAAGTCCCGCAGGATAGAATTGTCCAGGCCGGCCAAAGGTTGGCTCATTTCGGCATAGTAAGCCATTGTTACGAGAGAGAGACTTTTGAAAATTGGTCGTATAACCTGTTTGCTATGATGCATGGCCGCAGTATGGACCAGATTCAACACGTGGTAAATAAGTTTGTCGAAGCTGAGAGGATAGATTCATTTCAGCTTTTGCCGACCGCAGCAGAGCTCAAAAAACAGCCTGTCAAATATAAGCTTGTCTGAGGACAGTCAAGACTCAAGCTTCGATTAGTTCAGCCTGCAACGTTGGTAGATAAGCTAAAAGAAAAAGGCTGTGAGTCATCACTGCTCACAGCCTTATTTCTATAATCAGATATTTCCGAAGGGATACTACAGGCACGTCGCAAGCCATTGGTTCACGAGAACGGTCAGGTCCTGGATAGTAATTTTACCATCACCATTCAAATCCTGACACAGCGGGCAGTCCTCCGGCTCCGG
>JBHIDV010000401.1:0-2608 GCA_046760285.1 Sedimentisphaerales bacterium | reverse complement strand
GAATATTTCTTTTACTCCTTTGCAGCCGGTGGGATTAGGCTTGGCTGCAGGAATCCCACCAAAGGTAGCACATGTGCCTATAGCAATCGTCAGCAAGGCGTTGCAGCCAAGCTCCTGGACACTTTCAGCAATGGTTAGATGTTTTCCGCCGAGCCGGCCGATACTGCCGTAAGCACCGCCTTCAGCGGTAGGAATAGCGCCTTCTACTACCAAAATGTAGCCACCTTTCCTGCTTTTTTCGGTATCTTTCAGGACCTCAATGACCGGTTCCCCCTGGCCGGCCATTATTGTGGCGTGGAACAACAAGTTAAGCTGTTGACCCGGCACCAGCTCGTCCAGCAAAAGGTTCTGGATCTTAGGACTGACTGCATTTAAAACAGAAACGGAGCAGCCTGTACAGCCTGCTCCTTGCAACCACACGACCGGATATTTTTTGGTGTCCACTTGTGTTCCTTTCGATTGGCGAACCCCGCGTAAAACGCGGGGCTAAATATTTAGCCCCCAGTTTTACTGGGGGTTTTTCCCTATGGTCCGTTTGGCCGACTCGACCGTGTTATAAAGCAGCATAGTTATGGTCATAGGACCTACTCCGCCGGGTACGGGAGTGATAAGTGAGGCTTTTTCGGCAACTCGCTCAAAATCGACATCGCCGACCAAACGGTAACCTTTCTTTTTCGTCGGGTCCTCAACACGATTGACACCCACATCAATCACCACCACACCTTCTTTTACCATATCTGCGGTGATGGTGCTCGGACGACCTACAGCAGCGATGAGAATGTCCGCCCGTCGAGTATGAAATGCAAGGTCCTTGGTGCGGGTATGACAAATAGTTACAGTGGCATTTGCATTGGGCTTTTTCTGGATAAGCATATTTGCCAGGGGTTTTCCAACGATATTACTTCGCCCGACGATTACTACCTCAGCCCCCTCGATTTTTACGCCACTGCGAATAAGTAGCTGGATAACTCCGTGCGGCGTGCAGGGCAGAAACGCCTTAACACCGGTTACCATTTTGCCTACATTCATCGGATGAAATCCATCAACGTCCTTAGCAGGGTCAATGCCAACAAGGACCTCAGCTTCGTTAAGATGCTTGGGCAAAGGCAATTGCACTAAAACACCGTGGATTTTCGGGTCGTTGTTCATCTTTTGCACCAACGCTATCAATTCTTGCTGCGAGACTGAAGCAGGCAGACGGTTATCATCGGAATAAATGCCTATCTCTTCGCAAGTACGCTCCTTGGCTGTAACGTAGGATTTTGAGGCGGGGTCTTCGCCGACCAAGATAACGCCCAGACCCGGGATAATGCCCTGCTCTTTCAGTTTGGTTACTTGCTCTTTTAACTCTGCTCGCATATCCGCGGCTACTTGCTTGCCATCGATGATTTGTGCTGCCATTGGTTTTTCCTTTTAATACCCCGGCTACAGGCGCCGGGGCTAAACATGTATCGATTAAAATAAACCTTGAACCTTTCCGGTATTGACGTCCACATCAACCTTTCTGAAGGCAGGATTAGACGAAGTTCCCGGCATAAGGCTGATGGTACCGGCACAGGGGCAGAGGAATTTGGCACCTGAATAAATTAATACATCTCGGATAGGCAGTATCCATCCCTTGGGCACACCCTTTAGAGCCGGGTCGTGGGTGAGACTGAGATGGGTCTTCACCATCATAATAGCATAATCATCATATTTAGGGTCGGACTCAAGAGTTTTAGCCTTGGCCTCAGCATCGGGCAACCAGCTAACGCCGTCGGCACCATAAACTACTTTCGCTATTTTTTCAACCTTCTCTCTGAGCTTCATCTCCATCGGATAGAGGAAGTGAAATTCACTCTGCTGTTGGCAGGCTTCTTTGACGGCATCGGCCAGCTCCAGAGCACCATCACCGCCGTCGGACCAGTGGGTGGAAACAGCACAGCGTGCTCCCGTGCCCTCAGCAGCCTTTCGAACCGCGGCGATCTCTTGCTCGGTATCAGTAGGAAACCTGTTAATGCACACCACCGGGTTAATGCCGGATGCTTGAACAGTATTGATGTGATGCAGCAGGTTGGGCAGACCCTTCTCGACAAGTCCCACATTCTCTTTATTATATTCATCGGGCAAGCTTATACCAGCGACCACTCTTGGCCCACCGCCGTGCATTTTTAACGCCCGGATAGTCGTGGTCAGTACTGATACATGCGGCTTGAGCCCGCTATAGCGGCACTTTACATTCCAGAACTTCTCGAAGCCGATGTCGGCCCCAAATCCACTCTCAGTAACGTGATAGTCAAACAGCTTCAGCCCGAGTCGGTCACCAATTATGGAGGACTGGCCCACAGCAATGTTGGCAAACGGCCCGGCGTGCACCATGCAAGGCTGATACTCTACCGTGCAGCATAGAGTGGGGTTGATAGTGTTGCGCATCCAGGCGGTCATGGCGCCACCCACTTCTAAGTCACCTGTGGTAATGATATTACCCTTTTTATCGAAAGCAACGGTAATTTCGTCCATCCTCTTGCGCAGGTCTTTTAGGTCGGTGACAATAGATAGCATAGCCATAAGTTCTGAGCTAACGGCAATGCCAAATTTGGACTGCATCATAAACCCATCCATGCGTCTG
>JBHIDV010000400.1:0-2624 GCA_046760285.1 Sedimentisphaerales bacterium | reverse complement strand
CAAGTACAGGAAGGGTTTGAAAAAAAACCCACAAGCAAGTAACAAAAACTAATTTAGACCGTTTATTCATTGTAACCACCATCCTTTACAATCACCTCCGTTCTTGCTCCTCACTTCCGCGGAGGCAAGTTTACCCCGGTGAAAGCAGAGGCAACAAAGCTCGGGGCTCAAGCTCATTTACAAGGGCTTTAGCCAGTATAGGCTTAGCATATATACGTACAACATAATGTACAGGTTTTGGTCAAAAAATACAAAATCGATTATTTCGGTGCCACCGTGCTGTGGTCCGCAGGACGCTTGACGGCGGAACCTAATACATGTATATTTTCGGGACGTAGCACAACAGTCACATCAGGCCTTCGGCGAGCGGAGTCGAGGGGCTGGAGTTTTCCTTGTAGTTCGGCAAATGCAGCATGGGTCATATGGGCCACCAGATTAACTGGACCGTCAAGCTTTATCCTAACATAACTGCCACAGTCACGCCAGCATTCAAGCTTAGCCCGAACTTTATTTTCACCTTTGGCATTATCTTGAGAACCAGAGAAAACCAGGATGTCCTCGGGACGAATCATAAATTTGACTTGACCATGGTATTGACCTGATAGCCGCAATTGAATGTTACCAACCTTCACCTGGGTATGGATTCGGTCTCTATCGCAATTCGCCGAGGGCGGAGTGCTTTGGCCTACTACCTTACCACAAAAGATATTTTCGCACCGCATAAAGCGAGCGACAAACTCGCTATTGGGCTTGCGCAAAAGCTCATTTAGAGAGCCGACCTGCTGCAGCAGGCCCTGGTGCAAGATAGCGGCTCGGTCTGCCACAGAAAACGCCTCTTCCAGGTTGTGGCTCACATGAATGGTAGTCAGGCTGAGCTGACGCTGAATACGGAACAGTTGCGCACAGACCTCCTGCCGGGTGACTTCATCCAGAGCACAAACAGGCTCATCGAGCAGCAAGACCTTCGGCTGCAAAACCAATGCCCGCGCCAAAGCAACCCGCTGTTTTTCACCGCCGCTAAGTCCGTAGATTCGACGTGGTAATAGATGCTGGATTTCCAACAACTCCACGGTTTCAGTAACCTTCGCCATTATTTCTTTGCGCTGATAACCGTGGACACGTAAGCCGAAAGCAATATTTTGTTCGACAGAAAGATGCGGAAAAAGGGCATAATCCTGGGGCACATAACCAATGTTACGCGCACGAGGTTCGAGAGCAGTGACTTCGCGTCCGTCAATATATATTCTGCCCGAATCGATCTTTTTAAGGCCGCAAAGGCACTCTAAAAAGATGGTTTTTCCCGAGCCGGGTGGTCCCAGTAGAACAAAATATTGCCCCGTTGCTATCTCGCAGCTTATGCCCTGCAGGGCAAACGCGCCGATGTGGAAAGAAATTTGCTCTGTACGAATCATAATCTTCTTTTACCGCCGAGTTCGCAGAGCTCGCCGAGTTGCATTTATACTTTTTACTTTTTATATTTATTTGTTTCTCTGCGCTCTCGGCGCTCTCTGCGGTTAATCTTTTATCATAATTTCACTATGGCTGAACCGCCAATAAGGCGAATGACAGTTATGGCAATCATGGCCACGAAGATAAGCAGCAATGCTATGGCTAAAGCTACCTCCAGATTGCCGATGGACTGCTCCAGAAAGACGGAGGTGCTCAAAACTTCGGTTCTGCCGCGGAACGAGCCCACAAAGATCAACAACGGCCCAAACAAGCCAAACGCACGAGCCCAGGTCAAAATACCGCCAGCGATAATACCGTTGGCAGCCAGCGGCAGACAAACCCGGCGAAAACTACCCCATTGACTGCAACCTAAGGTCAGGGCCACGTCCTCATGACGGCGGTCAACATCATCAAAGGCGGTTTTAGCCGAACGGATAGCAAAACTGGCGGCAGCTACAAACTGGCACAGCACAATACCTTTGGGCTGAAAAACAAACTCTATACCCAGGTCTTCTTGAATCCATCGGCCCAGGGCCGTTTGTGAAAAGAATACCAGCAGCGTAAGGCCAGCTACCAGCGGAGGAAATACAATGGGTAAATCCACAATACTGTTAGCCAAAGTGCGGCCAGGAAATCGAATGCGGCTCAGTACATATCCTATGGGAACGGCAAAAAATAAGGACAAACAAGCACAAGTTATACTTGTCCAGATGCTCATCCACAGAGCGTGACGGATAAATTTTGAGGTGAGGACCGTAACGACGGCTTTTCTGTCGATATAGAAAATGTCGGTGATTATCAATGTCAGGATGAAGGCTATAAAGACAACCATAAAGAAAAGAAACACCGCAGCAAAGATTCTATCACCCCATCCTCTCATTGGTGAATTAGATGTCGTTATCAATCTAATAAATCCTTTCTGCTAATCAGAGAACGATGAGTGTTTAGCCAGATACGAAATATATAGCCATCCCCAAGCTCAGACTTCGCTTCACGGAAGTCTTTCGCTTGAGGCTGCCACACGCTGTTCATTTTTATTGGGTGGCAGCCTCAAAGCCGTAGGCTTTGGGGATGGTTTCTTCCGTGGCTAATCACGCACATTCTATTTTCTGTCCTCTGTACTTTAAAAAATACCCCACTTATCAAATTCGTGATAGAGCATATATACCATGCAG
>JBHIDV010000399.1:0-2634 GCA_046760285.1 Sedimentisphaerales bacterium | reverse complement strand
TCGGATTTTAGTTCAAAAACAGGGTTTTCGATGTTACATTGCGCTGTAGTACTAACCACCAACCATTATAATAAAAATTTGTTCTGTTTTCCAGCCCAGCTTTAGAAAAGCATTAAGCCAATTGTGAAATTTGCAAAAAAGTTAAGAAATTTGGCAGAATTTGCTTGACAAAAAGGTTGTTTTGTGCTAATTTCAAGTATACAGGTAGGTATAAAATATTCATAATTTAAATTGTCATCATTTATAGCTACCTTCATTTCATAATCTAAAGCCTACCTGAACAAAAATTAAGTCTGTACGTATATTAAAAGAGGTAAAGGTTTTGCGCTAATTTTGAAAATTAGGACAGGTAGGTTTAGTAATCCTATTATATCCAAATTGTCATCATATTCTTACTTAGCTGCATTTCATAATCTAAACCTGCCTTAAAAAGCCGTTGTTAGTCTGTACGTGTGCTTGGCTAACAGCAGCCCAAAGTTGTGAGTGGCAGCCTCATCCCTTAGGGATGGGGATGGCCTTTCCTCGGGCTAAATATGTATCCGCTTACGGTAAATTGACGCTGCCTGAAGCAGGCAAAAAATCGGTTTTGCGAATTCGGACCGGCCGTTTTTAAGCGAAAAATTATACAACAAGGAGATTCGCGGGAAAAAAGTTTTTTAGTGTTTCACGTGTTAATGGCATTCATATATCAAGAATATGACCAAGTGTGCTTAGAAACGGCCTTTCCTGGCGAGTCTCGAAAAAGTGGAAAGGAAAGAAAAATGGAAAGGAAAGGTTTTACATTGGTTGAGCTGTTGGTCGTGATTGCGATCATAGCGATGTTGATGGGCATCCTGATGCCCGCTCTGGCCAGGGTCAGGCAGGTTGCCTTCCGGCTGACCTGCGGCACAAATCTTTCCGGCATCGGCAAGGCCATGCTGATCTACGCCAACGACTACGAAGATGAGCTTCCTCGTGCCGGCGGTAGAAACACCTCTTGGGGTGGTTCCGTTAGGTGGGATGCTATTGACCGTTTTCAGGCTTACGGCCTGGATAACCAGGGCGCCGGCGGCCAGGCAACTGTCAGCTCCAGCTTCTATCTGTTGGTTAAATATGCCGAGGTTACGCCCAAGTCGTTCATCTGCAAGGGCGATTCTGGCACCACAGAGTTCAAGCTCGCTGATTATCAAAGCCCGACCGTCCAGGAGCTTATTCAGGCCTGGGATTTCGGTCCTGAGCCGAGAAAACATTGCAGCTACTCCTATCATCATCCATACGGGCTGTATGCCCTGACTACATCGAGTGAGCCGGGCATGGCTGTGGCAGGCGACCCCAATCCCTGGATTGATTCTCCTGCGGCAGAGGCTAAGGATTTTGCCGGCTTCAAGCCAAACCTGCCTCCCTGGAACGGCACAACGGAGCAGGCAAAATTTGGCAACGCCATTACTCATCAGCAAGATGGTCAGAACGTATTGTTTATGGACAGCCACGTCGAGTTTGAAAAATACGCTTATTGTGGCATTGAGGATGACAACGTTTATACCTTTCTTGCCCAGGGTATTGGACATCCACAGATAGGTGAGAAACCATTGTCTTTTGTTAGTGAGCCCGGCCACAGGAAAGATTCGCTGCTGGTACATGATGGCAAATGGGACGGGGGACCGGGTCCACGACCACAACCGAGATAATTTTGCATTCAGATAGAGGGGCGGCCTTATGTTGTTAGGCATAAGGCCGCTTTTTTATCCTCAACTCGGCCAAGCAAGGTCTAACAAGTCAGAAAATAGGGCACGGTTCAAATAAATCACATTCTGGGTAACATTGGTTTGTGGCCCCATAGTGTGTGGCAGCCTCAAATCCGTATTTTTTACTGCATGCAGTAAAAAATTCGGGATGGTTACGCCGTTTTTGGGGCTTTGCCATCCCCAAGCTGCGCTTGAGGCTGCCACTTAAGATTGAACCATGCCGAAAATAGCAAAAATCAAATTTGTTCTTGTCAGTTATTTATGCTAAATTAAGCCTTTGCTTTTTCATTGGAGAATAAAATTGGGACAAACACTTTTATATAAAATACTTGCTGAGCATCTGGTCGATGGCAAACTCATCGCCGGTCAGCCTATTGGTATTAAGATTGACCAGACACTTACCCAGGACGCTACCGGAACCACAGCCTTTTTGCTGTACGAATCGATGGGGGCAGGCAGGGTTAAGACCGCTCTGTCGGTCAGCTATATCGACCACAATATAGCTGGTTTTGGGCCGGAGAATCATAACGACCATTTGTATCTGCAGACCATAGCGGCAAAGTGCGGCCTTTATCATTCGCGGGCGGGCAATGGCATCTGTCACCAGGTTCATCTGGAGCGGTTCGCAAGGCCCGGAGCAACACTGTTGGGCAGCGATTCGCATACCCCAACGGCTGGTGGAATCGGCGTGCTCGGTATCGGGGCCGGCGGCCTGGATGTGGCTGTGGCAATGGCCGGTGGGCCATTCTATCTTACCTGTCCGAAAGTCTTAGGAGTCAAACTTACCGAAAGGCTCAATAACTGGGTGGCTGCAAAGGACGTCATTCTCAAACTGCTCGGCGAACTTTCGACAAAAGGCAATGTGGGCTGGGCGGTCGAATATTTCGGGCAAGGCACTTCGACACTTTCC
>JBHIDV010000398.1:0-2635 GCA_046760285.1 Sedimentisphaerales bacterium | reverse complement strand
TAGTAGTTTTTGTTTTGTATTTCAGTGAAATCAGTGAAATCTGTGGCCAAAATAGAAATTCCTATACTTTTAAATTATCGGTAATATGTGTGACGCACAGTGTCCATACGGTACGGACGAAAGATGTATGAGTAAATATTTCAGCCAGGCCAAAGATATGGCCAGAAGAAAACTAAAAGCACTTTTTAGAAGGGAAAGATCGGTTTTTGTGCTGGCTATTATATGTGTCCTCATGGCGCCGGCGTTGGCCAATCTAAGCAGGCAAAACAATGACAAAATCAAGATTTTTGATGGCCAGCCGCAGGTCATTATGGTACATGGCTATTCCACTTCTTTTCGTTGGCCGAACATCCTTCAGCGCAAGCTCGACCGATACTTCGATAGTAAGTCTGCCGAACACAGTTTGCAGGTCAAACGTGCTACTAAGGGCGGCACCCCTATCGCTAAGTGGATAAACGTCAAGACCGGCGAGCCCTTGAAACCTTGGCTTACTATTTTAAGGCCGAGCCTTCAAGACTCGGCAGATAAGCCGATAATCGTGCTGGCACAGCAGTCGCTGCAGTGGGTATTTGGCCAGCGAAGCGAGGGAATCCGCAGCCCCAACGACCGCCAGCGCATTCAGCAGGGGGCCGACGCGCTGGCCAAATACGTTGGGCTGCTTAAAGATGATGGTGCTGACCTTGTATTCGTGGCCATGCACATTTATAAGCATCCAATAGAGCCGCAAATCGGCAACGAACGATATGCGCTGGATGAGCTGATGCAGCTAAACATACCCGGCGTCGAGCGCGGTCCAGATGTATGGACACCTACCAAAAAGCTCTATCCGAGGGCCTTTGCCAAAGACCTCAAACATCCTAACGCTATCGGGGATGAACTGATGGCACAAAAGTGGTTTGAGACGTTATTAAAATATGATGGCTTGAAAGTCCCTGCCTGGAGCAAACAGCAGTTGAAAAGAGCAATTCAGCCTAAGCCTGCAAGGCCTGGGATTGCGCCAAATGTGCGTGTTTTGAGAGACTTAGAATATATCCCTGGCGGCCATGAACGTCACAAACTCGACCTTTATTTGCCTCAGCAGCAGTTATCAGCTCCACTGCCTTTGATTGTCTGGGTGCACGGCGGGGCCTGGCGAGGCGGCAGCAAGGACAGATGTCCAGCCCTTTGGTTTTTGGATAAAGGTTATGCCGTAGCAAGTATCAACTACCGGCTTAGCCAACATGCTATTTTCCCGGCGCAGATTGAGGACTGCAAAGCTGCGATTCGCTGGCTGCGGGCCAACGCAAAAAGATACAGCCTGGCCGCCGAACGTATCGGGGTGTGGGGCTCATCGGCAGGTGGCCATCTTGTCGCGTTACTTGGTACAACCGGTGACGTCGAAGAGTTTGAGGTAGGCCCAAATCTTGATGTTTCCAGCCGGGTGCAGGCTGTCTGCGACTTTTTCGGTCCCACCGACTTTCTCGAAATGGGCCGATTCCCCAGCAAGATGAACCATTATGCTGCTGATTCACCTGAGTCAAAGCTGATCGGTGGGCCGGTTCTGCAGAACAAAGAGGCCTGCCGACGAGCAAATCCCATTACCTATATAACCAAGGACGACCCTCCATTTTTAATCATGCACGGTGACAAAGATATGACGGTCCCGATTAACCAGAGTGAGCTTTTCTATGATGCCTTGAAAAAAGCAGGCGTGCCGGTAACGTTTCATACTGTCAGCGGAGCTGGACACGGCTTTTCCGGCCCTGAGATTGACAAGATGGTAGATGATTTTTTTGACACAACTATAAAAGCGAGCGAACATTAGTGATGTACAATTGATGTGGCAACGAAATTTTTGGCCAGTTTTGAGACTGTGAAGAGTACGAGGTACAACTATAGTTGCAGGCAGCTGTAGGAACAACTATGGAAATGGCCATGCTTCTTGCCCAACATCGATATAAACGCGCAGCCAACCACTTTCTACCTCAGCAAAAGCAACGCAAGCATAGGCATAAAGAATACACTCGTCCCCCTCCCTGTGTGTACACCATGACTTTATAGCAGTTACCGGCTTTTCTAACTCAGTGGGTCTCCACCAATCAATAACTTTCTCCTTTTGACCCATAACAGTTAAACGCCTTTTATTACTAACGAATTCACTATAGCTTGGTAATTTTGAGGATTGCTCAAGTAAAACCATTAAATTATTCTTTGGCACTTCAAACGAAATCAAGGTTGTATAAGTTCCTAAGGGTATCATGCCAGCTTTGTAAAAGTGGACATTACGGCATTTTGTAAAACGGATGTCCAGGAATTGCTCAACTTCTCTTTGATGAGGTACAGGTTGTTTGACAGTGTTTGAGCAAGGATGCATCGATGGCCGAGTTTCGCACGAGGTCGCCCCCAAAAGACATATCAGCAATAAAATGATTCTCGTATTGCAACATCTAATGAGGAATCGCAACGTGTTTGTGGTGTAAGTATTTTCTAATAACATTATATACTGCAGTCTATTTCAGCATTATTTATTTAAATTCCACTTTCGGCACTTCTGTTTTGGGCCTGGTTCAAAAATGGCTGTTTTTGGGTAACAGTTTCGATAGATTTTATTGGCCATCAGCTATGATGGATTTGTGTGATACGGTTGAGGTAGGAT
>JBHIDV010000397.1:0-2661 GCA_046760285.1 Sedimentisphaerales bacterium | reverse complement strand
CTGCGGAGTTTCACTGAACTTCCTTGTCGAGCCGGTTCAGCAGCACTCCTTGTAGCTTGTGTAATTCTAAAAGGTAGCCTACATATTCTGCTGTTTTTGACGTGTCTTTTGGTTTCCCTGCTGAAACTGCTTTTTTTGCTCTTTTTCTTTTAGATTTTTTCATTTCTTTGTGGCTCCTTGTTGACAAAATTCATATTCACGTTTAAGATTAGTAACTCTGCTAACTTTAACACTATTAATAACACATTTGCGAAGGATGGCAAATAAACTTTCGTATTTAGGTAAAAACAGTGCAAAAATCTGACGAAAAAGCGTTGATTGAGCGGGTTAGGTTTTTACGTAAGCAGTATGCCGGCAGCAGAGGCAAAAGTAAATTTGCTCGGGCTTTGGGCATAAGTGCTTCTACTTACAGCTATTACGAAAACAACCGGGTCCCTCCCACCGACATTCTGCTTAAAATATGTGAGGTTACAGGTGCGGATTTGCAATGGCTGCTGACCGGCAGCACCGAGAAAAAATTCGCATTTGGGCCAAATACCGAACTTTTGCAAAAACTCGATGAGTTATTTACCAACAATCCAGAGCTGACCGAGGCGGTTCTGGCCTTTATTGAGCTATTATGCGAGAAAAAAGGGCTTGAAAGGCTGTCTCATCCCGAAACTCAGCCGGCCAAGCCGGACCGTCCGGGCTGGATTCCAATACTTGGCCGAACCGCTGCAGGAATCGTTCATTTCTGGGAACAGACTTTTCTGCCTGAGCCCAAACAAGCTATTACCGAATTGGATGAGCTGGTAAAAAAGCATGTTGGCAAAAATATTGTTGGTTCGGCGGATGGTACGGTGTCGATCGATTTGCAGGCCCGGCCTTTAGTAGAGAGCCTCAAAAGTCAGCAGGTCAATCTTATCAAGGTTGGCGGGCCACAGCAGGAGCAGATAGTGGAGTTTGTTCAGTGCGACCAGATTCACAAGCTATTTCCAGATAGCTTTGCGCTGCAGATAGATGGTGACAGTATGTCACCGAGGATAAATGATGGTGACATCGTGATATTAAGTCCTTCGGTGCCAGCGGCGCAAGGACAAATTGCGATTGCACGGGTAGCGAATCAAATAGGCGTTACCTGCAAACTCATAAGGACAACCGAGAAAGAAGTACACCTTATACCGATAAATGAAAAGTATGAAACAAAAGTCATGTCCAAGAAGAATTTGCTTTGGGCATTGGCGGTGCTTTGCCATATACGCGTTTGAATATTTATAGAGACACTTGCCCGTATTACAAATTAGTATCTCTTTTTCGTGTGGATAGAAGGATGAGATTTCTTATTCCCTCGGTGCCCCTGGCGGCGAGCCACCGCTTTTCAAAGTCTTTCTCCTGAGCAATCTGAGCTATCGCCATCAAGGCTCTTAGGTGATAGGTTCTCTCATCTCTACTACCAGCCAAAACAAACATGATCTTAACGGGGTCTTTAGCATGGGGAAAGTCTATCCCCTCACAGGACCGGACAAGTACAACGTCGAACTTATTCTCGCCTTCCACAACGATGTGCGGGATAGCAAAGCCCGGCTGGACGACAGTGCCGCCCTCTGCTTCACGATGGAGAAATTTCTCGAAAAGAACATATTCATCCAAACCTAATTTCTTAGCCAAAATGGCAGAGACCTTCCGAAAGATTTTTTCGGCAGGTCTTTTGCCCGTGATATCCAAGATTTCACATTCTCTTATAAGTTGGTCAAATCTATCCTCAATTATCTCGTCCCGCTCAATCAAGATATCTCGAAGCTCATTCTCAAGGGTAATGGTTTTGAGCTCTCTATCGGTAACGCGTTCGACCACATGCATAACTGCGGAGGCTCGGCTGACCCGGCGAGAAACATACAGGCCAAACCATGCTGCGCTTAGACCGATAAAGATAGCAGTAATTATCAATGGAATCCTGCCCATATCTACTATTAACGCACCATAAGCAACTATTGCGAAGATATGAATATAAGGATACAACGGCGATTTGAAGCTCGGCCTATAGGCCTGAATCTTGCTCTCCCGCATTATAATCACGCTGGCGTTGACCAGAATAAAAAGGATTATCATCAAGGTTGAAGCGGTTTTTACTAATTGCTCAATGTCGAGAAAGACAATTGCCACAATCATAAATCCGCCGGTGAGGAGTATGCTGATGTGAGGAGTTCTGAAGCGTTTGTTCACCCGAGCCAGAGGCGGTGGCAGCAATTGGTCTCTGCTCATAGCCATAGGCGAGCGGGATGCAGCAAGAATACCTCCATTGGCGGTGGTTATGAAGGCGGTTATAGCAGCGATGCTGAGCAGTGCAAATCCAGGTAGAGCAAGAAATTTACTGGCTGCCAATGAAATCGGCAGATGACTTGCAGCCAGCTCCTTACCGTCAACCAGGCCTACCGTAACAATGATTACACCAATGTAAAAAACGGTCACGACAAACCATGCCAGCAGCATACCCAACGGCAGATTTCTGCTAGGCTGTTTTACCTCTTCTGCGATACTGGCAACCTTAGTCAGACCACCAAAGCTGACGAAAACCAGCCCGGCAGTGGCAAACACTGCCAACCAACCCTTTTCCAAGAAGCCTCTGTACCGAACAGCTTCAATGGTTCGGCTGCCAAAAACGATAAAAAAGGCAAGTATCGC
>JBHIDV010000396.1:0-2665 GCA_046760285.1 Sedimentisphaerales bacterium | reverse complement strand
GGCCGACCGCTTTCTATAAAAAGGCCTACGATGTGGTGGAGCAGGCCCAGGCAGCCGCGGTAAAAATGGTTAAAGCCGGGGTTGAAATTGTCCGCCTTGATGCTGCCGCCAGAAAGGTGATTAGGAAAAATAATTTGCCTGTTTATGGCCACGGTACAGGACATGGCCTGGGATTAGAAATACACGAATTACCTTACGTCAAAGCCGAAAGCAAGGGCAAGCTCCAGACCGGTCAAGCTATTACCATCGAACCGGGAGTATATATACCCGGCAAGCTGGGCGTGCGAATAGAAGATGATATTCTCGTAACCGAGACCGGATGCCGGATATTGACCCGCAATTGTCCACATAGGTCTTTGTTGTCTATTTGATAGAGAACCCCACGTAAAACGTGGGGCTAAATATTTAGCCTGCGGTTCCCCACTTTCGCGGGGACAAGTTTACCGCAGGTTTTGATTCACAAAATCGTGATGGACAAGTTACTATTCTTAAAACCAGAGGTTAGTATGAGATTGCAAAGGACATTTTTGTTAGTCGTATTGGGGTTATTGGCCGGTGCGCAAGTATCGGCCAAAGAGGTGCGATTCAAAAAGATAGTCGTGGACAAGACCTTCCGCTCAGAGGGTGTTGCGGTGGGGGACGTCAACCGCGACGGCAAGCTGGACATCCTCGCTGGCGATGTGTGGTATGCTGCGCCCGACTGGAAAATGCACGAAATCCGTCCTGTCGGTCAATACGACGGCTCGAAAGGTTACAGCAATTGTTTTATTAACTTTGCCCAAGATGTTAATGGTGACGGCTGGGTTGATTCGATTATCATTGGCCTGCCCGGCCAGCCATGCTGGTGGTACGAAAATCCCAAGAACAAGCCCGGTCACTGGAAGCAGCGAATGGTCGCCAAAAGCGCCAACAACGAGACGCCGCTGTTTGTTGACCTGCTGGGCGATGGCCAGCCGGTGCTGGTCTTTGCCGTTCGCCCTGGGGGGCTGATGGCCTGGTTCAGTATCCCGGATGACCTTACCGGCCTGTGGGACATGCACATAATTGCTGGTCCTAATGCGCCGGGCACGGATAAGTATAGCCATGGCCTGGGAGTCGGCGATGTCAATGGCGACGGCCGCAACGATGTGCTCATAACAGAAGGTTGGTGGGAGGCGCCCAAAGCCTGCCCCGAGCCAAGCCGAGGAGACCAAACCCAGAGCAACTGGAGATTCCATCCGGCCGAGCTTGGCCCAAAATGTGCCAATATGCTGGTCTATGATGTGGACGGCGACGGCGATAGTGACATAATTACCAGCTCAGCCCACGATTACGGCATCTGGTGGTTCGAGTCTGCCTTTGGCGGATTCAAACAGCACTTGATTTCCAAGGACTTTTCTCAAACACATGCGATAATCCTTGTTGACATCGATGGCGACGGTGATGAAGATTTTGTAACTGGCAAGCGATATTTTGCGCACCAGGGCAAAGACCCAGGTGGCCATGAGCCGGCGGTATTGTACTGGTTCGAATTAGCCAGGCGGAACGGCAAAGTCCGGTTCATCCCGCACAAAATCGACGACAACTCCGGCGTCGGTACGCAGTTTGAGGTGACCGACCTCAACACAGACGGCAGGCCGGATATTGTCACCTCAAACAAAAAGGGCGTGTACGTCTTTCTGCAACTCGCCGTCGGCGGAGCACGGCTGCCTTGAAACAGCCTCTAATGGTATGGTTTTAGTACTGTATTGGGGCCACAATCTTATTCCTTTTCTCGATGGGGAATCTGTGTTCTTGCCATGCGCATCAGCCTCAATATATGTAAGCTATTCTACGGGTTTGGCTTACATAAGATTTGGCGGTTAGTCACTATACTTCTTAATGTCTTGGTGTGCATACTTTCTTCCCAAAATTTCCCTTGAAATGAAGGTAGCTGATTTGGTATAAATATATGTACAGATGTTTGAGGTTTGGGTTCTCTGAAGCGGTAGGTTCCTATGGGTTTTTCCATAGAGCAGCAGGTATATGATGCATGGCCCCAGACTAAAGGGCAGATTTTGCGCCGCAGAATCAACATATTTTATGTTAAATATAGATTCTTGAAGGAAGGAGGTAGAGTCAAGTCCTAAAAAGTTTACCAGAATTCAGAAGTCGGAAGTCAGAAATCAGATGTTCTGTCCTCTGTCTTCTGTCCTCTGTTTTGGTGTGTAGCCAAAACATGCTTCTATTAACCTTTTTTTGAAGGAGGTATATCATGTGCAGAAAATTGATTTATTTGGTTTCGTTTGTTTTGGCACTGATGGTAACCGCAAGCTCGACAAATGCGGACATCACCACAGGTCTGGTAGGTCACTGGATGTTTGATGAAGGTTCCGGCACCACTGCTGCTGATTTATCCGGCAATGGTAACCACGGTAACCTCCAAGGCGACCCGCGTTGGGTGGTGGGCCATATACGCGGTGCGCTTCATTTTGACGGCGTCGATGACTGGGTGGAAGTACCGCACCATGAAAGCTTAACGGTAGACAATGAAGTTACTGTAGCGGCCTGGATAAATGCTGAAAGGCATGCTGGCCCTGGTGGTGCCAGTTGGCAGGGCATTATCGCAAAGTCTAACAATCCACGGTCATATAGCTTCTACACCAGGGCTGCTGGCGACCTTCATTTTAGCACCGGTCCTGGTGGT
>JBHIDV010000395.1:0-2707 GCA_046760285.1 Sedimentisphaerales bacterium | reverse complement strand
CTTACGTTCATTCGGGTTTCTCGCAAATTGGCTTTGTTTTGCATAAAAGTAGTCAGAATTATCGTTGTTTTTTCCTCTGATTAACGTCTCTTTGGCATTAACTGCCGATTCCGCTAAGACTGGGCAAGTTAGAGAATTAGCGAATTGGCGAATTAGTTAATTGGACGTCTCTTCAAGATTTGATATTTTCTATTGGCCATTGGAAACCCTCTTGGTTCACGATTGACGATTTGCTATCCAGTATCCAACATCAAATTTCCAGTATCCAGCATCGAGTATCCGGTATCCAGTACTGTTCGATACATAATACTCAAAATCGGCTGAAAAACAAGCAAAATCTTTTCTGGATGCTGGATTCTTGTCCGCCGACCTGTCCGGCGTAGCGGGTTCCTTCGCAGCCTTGGCGAAGAAGGATAGCGAAGATGGAACCTCCGCCGGGGAATCTATTAAAATAAACCACAGATTTCACAGATTATGTGGAGAAATAATCAATAATCAATCGATTGGTAGCCCTCGCCAAAATAGGCCCTAAGTTTACCACTCAGATTGTCGATATAGTGAGACGAACTGTATGTCTACGTGGCCTAAAATGTTGGAGTATGATATGAACTTCGAACACATTTATTCTCAACTGAATGTCGACAAAGAAACCATCACAAAATTCTTCTTCTTTTTTTCCCGATTTGAGTACGCGCTGAAGCGCGCCGGTTACCTGCAGAACGGGCAAAAGGCGAAACCGGACTGGGACAAGTTTACAAAGGATAACGAGAGCAATTTTGACCCGAAGAAAACAAAAACACTTAGAGACGCCTGTGAGTACTTGCTCAAGAAACCACCAAAGGAGCAAGTCGTTCAGAAGGGGAAACTCGATTTTAATGTGCCAACCGAGTTTAAGAATATGTCTCGCTTCGGCAAGGCAGTGCTGGCAGTGAAAACAGTGCGAAACAATCTCTTTCACGGTGGCAAGTATTCAAATGGGCCGTTAAGTGACCCTGCACGTGACTCTGAACTGATTAAGAACTGTGTGATATTGCTTGAGGAAATGTTGGAATTGGCTCCTAAAGTCGCAAAAGAATTCAATGCGGACCCTGTATAGCTTCAGGAAATCACCCGGTTGTGGCAAATGTCTAAGCACAATGCTACACATACAGGAGTTGGCCTATCGCATTCAAGATTTCCCGGATTGTTTAACCAAAAAATTCGGCCGAAATAACCAGCTTTCTAATACATTTATGCCCGTTCTTAGCCGATATATTATAAAGAGTGTGTATCTTAGATTTCCTTGGTTGAGCTAATCTTATTTGAGGAGAAGCGCAATGGGCAGTACCATGAATAACGATGATAACAAACTAAAGAAGGATAGTCATGCAGTCGATGTTAGTACGAATAACACACAAATTAAGCAGCAGACTAAATGGGCAATTCTTGCAGTTGCTGTTCTGGTCCTCATTTTTATGATTGTTGTAGGTCTTTCGAATTCTCCGCAAGATATATTTGCTAAAAGTCAACAAAGAGATTTGTCAACTCCATCAAGTCGACTTATTGGTCATTGGAAGAATGTTGAAGGTGATGGTGGAGTCTACTATAGCCCTATAGATCCTGCTCTAAGAATTGGCACATACAGACTATGCAACACACCTTATGGCAGTTATGGGCCTCCTTTTCAATTCAGAATCTTGTTTGAAGAACCTTCCGGTCAGAAACTTATCATAAGAGTTTTCAAAAACCTGGCCTTGAAGCAGTTGGAAGCCACCACAGGCTTGGATTTCTCAAAGTCAGACATAGTATGTTGTATATCAAAGGATGGTCAGTTAATGAGTCAAGAGTACACATGCATGGGAGAGCGAGTGCTTGTTGTGTATCGTTACGTTGACAATAAGACTACCCCGTAACAGGCACAAATCGTTCTCTTTGTCAATCCAAAAATGGTAAAATATATTTTGTTATTTTGTCCGTTGATTAGCCTAAATCCGCCGCAGCAGATTAGTTTTTGTTGTCCTTTGCAAAATATAAAATAATTCTGTATCCTTTATGGCGAGAAAATAAATCCGTGTCAATCTGTGTAATTTGCGGCAAAAAAGATTCTTCGCTTCGCTTGGAAGGGTGGCTGTGAAATCTGTGGCTAATTATTTTCCGCCGCAAAAAAGCTCAAAAGGAAAAAGATATATCTTCTGTGCTTCTTTGTGGCTTTTCGTGGCTAGATAAACCCTGCCATAAATGGCAGGGCTAAACGTTTTGTTCCTTTTCGCGGTAATATAAAACCCGCCGTGAAACGGCAGGCTAAATATTTTTGAATTATTCTGCGTTCTCTGTGAAATCTGTGGCAAAGAAAGAAAAACCCTGCCATAAAATGGCAGGGCTAAACGTTTATCGTGATTTCGTGTCCGTTTGTGTTTATTTGTGGCTGGATAAAAACCCGCCGAGTAAATCGGCGGGCTAACCGACCATTGCTATTTTTATGTCAATCATCCTTCGATAAATCTTCGTAGGGCAAGTCCGTGTCAATCCGCGGAATCCGTGGTTGATTTTATCTGTGCACTCTGTGGCTATAATTTTACAAAGGCAAAGGCCGAGCGGAATTAGCTCACGGCTTATGTAAGGTTCGGCGCATAAAACAAATGTCCGCCGCATCGACAGTCAGAAGCTCCAAAACCAGGCACAGCTAACTCAAACATTCCTTCAAGCTTTCTGGCCAGCATACACTCGT
>JBHIDV010000394.1:0-2714 GCA_046760285.1 Sedimentisphaerales bacterium | reverse complement strand
GAATCTTTCGCACTCTTGCCGCCCGGTCCACATTAAAGGGATGCTCCAGCGGATAATGGTACTTCTGAAGCTCCGACGAATAAATAAAAGCAGCTTTTCTCATTGTCTGATTAGTACTCTTCAAAATTTTTCATCCAATCTGGCCAAACAGGTGGTGGAACGTGGTCCTTAGTCCAAATTCCTTGAGTATCGAAACTTCGATGCCACTTCAACTTCCATAACTCTTTAAGACCTACTGCTCTGACAGACCAGTCCATAAATAGGCAGTTCGTTGTTGCGTTTCCATGTCGATTGATGCAGAAATTTTTCATCTGTTCTGTTAGTATGATTCCCTGTGGTGGTTGACCGTCGAACCCAGGCGGTATGGACGTGTGGTCGGGCCAACCTGTTATTGCCAGGCAATCCAAGAACACGGGTGTCTTTTGAGCACCTTGAACATTAGGCGTCCTCCAGTAATGCTCGTCTCCGAAAACAGCACCGGGGTCCGCATTACAAACCCAGGCGCTTAAACCGTAGCTTCCATAATCACCTTCCGGGTCTTTCCACGCTGCAAATACTCCCTGACCTCCCTTATCGGCTGTTTTGGTGGCTAATGGGCAGCAAGTAAGCCCTCCTATCCTGCCGTAGAACGGTTGCAGAATCTCTATCCAGTCATTCCACCAGCCATCTATCATTCCTCGGAAAAAATGGTCATCATTATTGTCCGTGTACGACTCGAGGATGATACCCCACTGTCTCAGATTAGCCTGGCACGCAACTGTTTTGGCCTGTCGCCTAACTCCTGCTAAAACTGGTATCAATATTGCCATCAATAACGCAATGATACCTATTACCACCAGAAGTTCCACTAACGTAAATCCTCTTTTTGTACGATTTGACATATTTGTTCCTTTCATATTATATGCCGAGCATAGCCTCAAACACGACATCCTCTATGATTTCTATCCACAACGGCAGAGTCAAAAGCCAAAGGGTCGCTTTTACTTCAGGGGTAGTCAAGTAAACCTTCCAGCTCCACTTAACGCTCGGCCTGGGAAGCGGCCAGTTACGTAGTGAAGGAATAACGGCTGGAACTTTAGCACGATAAGTCTCCCATTCTCTACCAAAGCGTTTGCTGAGGGCCCTTTCCTCATAAATAATCGCTGCTCCGTGGAATAGGGCAAACGTAGGCAAAATTACAGCCCCGTTAAACGACCAGTCATTAAGTTGAAATAGTACACCAGCTATTACCAGCAAAGAGCCAAGATATAAAGGATGCCGAAGCAAGGCATAAGGTCCCGTAGTAATCAGACGCCCTCTTCTAAAGTGTCCGCGCGCCCAGAACCTGATGAAAGCTCCGGTAAAAACTAATATGAAGCCGATAACAGCCATTACATGGGTCTCTTCTCCGAGGGTAAGCAATTCATACGGTTTTTCTCCGTCGATAATATTTTCAGCGATTATAATTGGAAATGCTATTTTTAGGGCTAAAATTCGCCTTTTTCTTAACCAGTTCAAAACGCAGTCAAAACGCTCGGAACTGACCAATTTTTTTGTCGTACTCACTATGAGTTCGTGTCCTCTGATAGCCAAGAAAATACCTATAGCCAACAGACCATAGGTTTTAAGGAACATCACGAACTTGTCAATTCCCTGAGGCAGTATAAATGCAATCGGTATTATAATTATGCCCAAGATTGCCATACCGCGGGTCAAATTAAATCGGGGTCGTTGCAGTGGTAAATATCGACGTTCTATTTGTATCGCCAGCCAGCTGGCAAAAAGGCCTATAGCTGCACCTGCGAATACGTCGGACGGATAGTGAGCCATTGCCGTTACTCTCAAAAGAGCAATACCGCTGCTTCCAGCCAGTAGCAGGCACACCAAAGGCCACGTAACGAAAGATGCTACTACTGTTGCCACAGCGAAGGCAACAGCAGTATCGCCGGAAGGAAACGACAAATGACGCGTTGAATCCAGTTGTTCTTCTTGCCCTGATTGGGCTTTGATAACCTCACGCGGGCGCGGTCTTCTTACACCGACTTTCAGTGGATTTACCGTTAGACCAACGATGATTAAGGCAAGAAGTGTGATTAGAACCGGCCGCTGTCTGCCCGTTGAAAGAAACCACACCAACAATAACCAAATCAGCAGCCATGCTCTGCCCAGGTATCTGAATGCTTTTATCCAGTAGTTTCTATGCCAGTTAATCGGCTTGGCAGACAACAAGGAAAAGACCTGTTGGTCCAGATTGAAATAAGACCATATTGCGATTAATCCCAGAATCAGGATAAAAACGAAAAAAAGTAGGTGCTTGCGACAAAAGCTCAATCTTGATACTAACTTTCGATAAATCATTGTTTTTCTATTCTACGGGTAAGCGCCACCACTTCAAAAGTCTTACCTTTGGAATGGTTAAAACATTTTCTCAATCATATCCACTGCTGCCCCCGAGAAAAGATTTTTAAAAAGTTATTTTCCTGAATTCCTTCCTGCATCTAAGCGTATCAATAGCCAAGCAGCCAAACCAAAAAGTGCAAGTGTCACAGTTATAGATGCAGGATTTTTTATTATGATCGGCCAAAGATAAAAGACAATATTGCGTTCCATAAGTTCTGAAGTTTCTATACATCTCTTAGTAGCAATAACTGTTTCTCTAACCATTTCATTTTGTACCTCCATTCTTACCAGGTGATGAAATCTTCCATGCTTGCCGCGAAGTCTTCCACCACCAC
>JBHIDV010000393.1:0-2727 GCA_046760285.1 Sedimentisphaerales bacterium | reverse complement strand
ATTTGAGTAACCATACCGACTCCTTTCGATTAGGGACAATGGTTAGTTACTCTTTTTATCGGCAGGAGTCGGTGATTTTATTGCATGCATTCCCTTGAACTGTTACCTTGAATTGAACCAGGCCGAAAATTCGCAAAAATTTTTATTTTTTTCTTGACATGCGATTACATGTGTAATATTTTATGAAAAATTACATCTGTAATCTTAGGAGATTTAGCTATGAAAAGGCTGCCGAAGATATCTGAGTCGGAATGGCTGGTAATGCAAGTATTGTGGTCAAAAGGCCCGCTGACGGCCAACGACATAGTAAAACAACTAACAGGTAAAACCAAATGGAAGCCCAAGACCATCAAAACGCTGATTAACAGGCTGGCGAAGAAAAAAGCGGTCAAATTCCAGAAGGAAGGGAGAAAATATAGATACTATCCCGCAGTCAGCGAGAGCAAATGTGTGCGCACGGAAACTCAATCATTTCTCCGACGTGTCTATAGGGACGCCACCAAACCAATGCTGGCAGCGTTTCTTGAGGATGCGGAGCTTTCGGCTGACGACATCAAAGAGTTTAAGAAAATTCTTGACCAGAAAGGAAAGGAATAAAGATGGAATCTCTCAGTATACAGTTGCAGCCGTTCTTTGAATGGCTTTTGCGAGCTACGATACAAGCCAGCCTGCTAATTTGTCTGATTTTATTGCTTCAGTTAATGCTGCAAGGCAAATTAGGTCCTCGCGGCTGTCACGCCCTCTGGCTGCTGTTATTGATACGCATGGTCATGCCGTGGGCACCCCAAAGCCGAATAAGCATCTTTAATTTGCTGCCGCAGCGAGAGATAGGGACAGGTTCTATTATGCAGGAAGCTGCCGATAGTAGCTTTGAGCTGACCATGCCCGGCAGGGACACGAATGAGCCGTCGACTGTCACGACTGCCGAGGTTCCGCAAGATTCACAGAAGGCAATAACCGCGGCAGCAGAGCCAGGCACAGAAACTACAAGCTCATCGAAGCCGGCCTTTTTTAAAGCTGCCAATATGCTGCCGTTTGTCTGGCTGGCAGGGGCGCTTGCTTTGGCCGTCTATGTTTGCACAAATAATTTTACTCTCTTGCGTATCGTCCGACGGGAGCGTCCTTTGACCGAGCAGAGGGTTCTTGATCTGCTGGAGGACTGTAAGGCCGAGATGGGCATTCGCACCATCTTGGGCATTGTGCCAACTGACAAGGTCAAAAGTGCTGCTCTTTTTGGTTTCGTTCGGCCTCGACTGTTGCTGCCGAAAGGGATGCTCGAAGCTCTCAGCCGCGAGGAACTGCGATACGTCTTTCTTCACGAGCTGGCCCATCTGAAAAGACACGATATTTACATCGGCTGGCTGATGAGTATCTTGCAGGTCTTGCACTGGTTCAACCCTTTTGTCTGGCTGGCTTCCTATCGCATACGGGCCGACAGCGAATTAGCCTGCGATGCCCTGGTACTGGCCCGCACGCAAAGTGACGAATCGAAAAATTACGGCCAAACGATTGTTAATCTTTTAGAGCGTTTTTCCCAGCCTCGGCGTCTGCCTGCGATGGCGGGAATTTTAGAAACCAAATCTCAATTGAAAAGGAGGATTACCATGATTGCACAATTCAAAAATAACTCATATCGCTGGTCGGCACTTGGTGTTGTATTTGTCATCGTGCTTGCGTGTGTCTCCCTGCCAGACGCGCTACGCGCAAACGCGCCAGCGAAACCCACGCTTGATGCGAAGGCTGGCCCCACCCTGAGACGGGTGATGGATTGCACGGCCAATGCCGCCATCTCGCCGGACGCCCGATTTGTCTGCTATCCAAAATATGATGACAGCGGCGAACTCGTCGTTCACAACCTCGTCACCGGCAAGCAGCACATCATCAAGGCGTCGGCAGGAGCCGCAGGACATGAGAGTGATCCTCTGTGGCCCGTTTTCTCTCCCGATGGTCGCACCATCGCTTACATGGTGGTGGACGAACAGGAGGATCCGAAATGGGAAAAAGCTCATCAACGGGGTCTGTACCTGATCGGTACCGATGGGTCGAACAAGCGCTTACTTTGTCGTGGCAACATTCCCATTGTCTGGTCATCGGACGGCAAGAGAATCCTGGTGACAATCGCAAGCAAAGACGACCCGAGTTACATTGTTTGGGTCTCGACTGAAGACGGATCCATAGAAAAAAGGGTTGAGTTTCCCAAGAGGTGGCAGGCGGCCAGCCTGTCCCCGGATGGGCGTTACCTTGCTTTTGATCGCCCCCAAGAAGGAGACCCAAATGCCACATGGTATGCCGGCAGGTGGGATATTTTCGCGCTCGACTTGAACTCGGGGCAGCAATCTGCGATTGTGCGCCATCCAGCCGGCGAGGTGCTGCTCGGCTGGGCCCCGAGCGGCAAGCACATTCTTTTCTTGAGCGACCGCATGGGTACCTGGGACGCGTGGCTCCAACCGGTGGCCGATGGTGTCCCGGCGGGCCAGACGCAACTGGTCTGCCGGAATCTCGGTCATGTCAGACCAGGAAGGTTTGCCCAAGATGGGTCGTACTACTACCAGGTCGAATACAATTCTTCCCGTATCTATTTTGGGGAGATCGACCCGCACACGGCCCAGGTGGTGTCCGCACCCAAGGCGCTTGAGGCGACCGGCTATGACAAGTGCGTGGACTGGTCGCCTGACGGGCGATATGCCGCATTTTGCTCTCGCAACCCCGATCGCCCCGGGCCATGCA
>JBHIDV010000392.1:0-2738 GCA_046760285.1 Sedimentisphaerales bacterium | reverse complement strand
GTGATGACGATGACGATGAAGAATTTATAGATATTTTTAGTGAAGACTGGAAGTGGCGGCGTTCAGGCAAGAGTGAAACCATCTATTTTGACTCGCCTGTTAAGACCTTGAAATTCACTGGTTCTTTTTTGGGTAAGATACAATTAGATAATCTCTGTGTAACGCCTGTGCCTGAGCCCGCTACGGTGTGCCTGCTTGGTCTCGGCGGATTGGTTTTTCTTTGCAAACGCAGATAAGCAAACGGTTAAATTCAAACGATTAAAGGGCTGTAACGATGCTTCGTTGCAGCTCCCTTCTTTTTGTTTTTATCACCGGTCCATTCTTGCTTAACTTAAACCGAATGATTCTTCGATTGTATATACACATTAAGGCCAGAAAAGAAAGTCTTACCGAAATTTAGGCAAAAATTCGACATTTCCTGATTTAATATAACAGCTTATCTGAGAAAGCCTTACGAAAAAAAGCTTAATACGAAAGGTTTGATATAGTAAAAAACAAAATTTTTCCTGTATGAGGCCCGTAGTAGCGGTATCATATTAAGTAGAAATGAATGTGTAAATAAGGAGCTGGGGCGGCAAAATCATGAAGGAATAAAGTTTGTGAATTCCTATCTTTACCATCATTTCTTTTAATCTGTTAAGCTAAAAAGGTAGTTTGTGTACATAGAAAATATACTTACTCTAAAGGTGCGCAGCCCGGAAGTTAGTTCTGCGATAAAGCAAGATAAAAGGCAGGTCCTGGGCTTAGTTTACATACCCTTTATGGTAAAAAAGCTATTAGCTTTTGGATGAGGATGGTGATATGTATGAAAGTACTACGATTTATATGGAAATGTTGGCGAGGGCTGTGGAAGTCGGACAGCAGTCATTACGCGGGGATTGATTCACACAAATGGGAAAGCAAATTAGAGATTTTTAGGCGTTTGTCGAGTAAGCGTCATTAGATTCTTAAGCTAACAAGATTGCTTATCAAGCATTTTTTTAGTTCGCAGGATGTGGAAATAATGCTGGGCAAAGCGATGAGCCTCGTCCCTGACGTATTGTAGCAGCTTCAGAACTGGTGAATGGGCAGGCAGCTTCAATGGCTTCTTATCGCCCTGCAGGTAAATCTGTTCTTCTCTTTTAGCAATGGAAGCGATTTGTATAGCTGGTGCGTTCATCTGCTGTAAAGTTGTCTCGGCAGCGTGCAGATGCCCCAGGCCTCCGTCAATTAAAACCAGATCAGGCCAGAGTTCCTCTCCCCGCAATGCGTATTTGTATCTGCGTTTGACCACTTCAGCAATCATTGCATAGTCGTCAATGCCTTTAACGGCTTTTATTTTGAATCGGCGATAGCCGCTCTTAAATGGTCTACCATCAATGAATTTCACTAATGAGCCGACCGCTTCGGCTCCACCGATATTGGCAACGTCGATGCCCTCAATAATTCTGACCGGCTCGGTGCTCTGCAATAGATCTCGCAATTGTATGAGAGCTTCAGTAGGGTCAGCGGCGAAGACCTCCGGCTGAACATCTTCCTGCGGCAGGCCTCGGCGATCCAGCCGTTCGATAAGTCGAATACGGTCGCGAAACATAGCCGCTTTTTCGTATTCTAATGCTTCAGCAGCTTCTGCCATTCGCTTTCTTAACTGCCGTAAGATTGTCGAACGCTTCGAACGCAGGAATTTTATGAGGTCCATGATGATTTTTTTGTATTCGCTTTTATCAATCTTGGCTGCACAGGGAGCGGTACACTGCTTTATGCTATATAAGATGCAGGGTCGAAAGAACCTGCGCTTTGGGTCATCTTCTCTTATATCCAGAGTGCAGGTTCGAAATTTAAATATTTTTTGCAATTCTACCATAACCTGCCGCAGGTCTTTCGCGCCAGCGAATGGGCCGAATAATCTGCTGCCTTTAAGTCGGGGTTTTCTGGTGATATATACGCCCGAAAAATCTTCGCCTGTAGTAATCTCCAGATATGGAAAAGTCTTGTCATCGACCATATCAGTATTATAAGGTGGGCGGATGTCCTTTATCAGGCGGGCTTCCTTTAGTACAGCGTCGACCTCCGTTTCGGTTTCTAAAAAGTCCACGGTTTTGACTTTGCTGAGCATTTCAGTGATTTTCGGCCCACGTGCGGTAGCTGGTTCGCCTCCCAGCTGAAAATAGCTGGCCACGCGAGAGCGCAGATTCTTAGCCTTGCCGATGTAAAGGACTTTATCCGCTGGGCCTTTCATAAAATACAGGCCAGGACCCGTGGGGAAAGTCCTTATCTTCCGGCGAATTGCCTTGAATCTATCTTTTTCTCTCGTTGCCATCGTCCCTTCTATCTAAATCATAGCCTATTTTAACTCTACTTTAATTCTACGCAGTCACTGGCAAAAGAGTTTTCTACTGTTTTGTTATGGATGAGAATAATGCCAAGATTTCCCCAAAGGCCAGAGCATATGAAGGAAAAACAAAAATTTTTCGTTTATAACCCATTAAGGAAAATAGACTTATGAAAGAAGGCTAAAAAAAGTTACAATTTTAGGCTTTTGTTAATCAACACTTCTCGAAGTAACAGCGCCATACTTAGTTGGAATAAGTGTTAGCCTTGGACGTGCAAAAATTGGCGAATTTAATTATTACAGAAATCTTGTGAAGGGAGGTGAGTATTATGATCGAATTGCTGGATGATTGGTAACGAGGAGATATTTATCGTAGCGGTATTCGCAGGTAACCATCAAATAAGGACGAAGTGGAAAAAACAGATAG
>JBHIDV010000391.1:0-2743 GCA_046760285.1 Sedimentisphaerales bacterium | reverse complement strand
TTTGTTTCGAATTTCGAGTTTAGTATTTTGGATTTTACTCTGTTATTTCTTCATCTGTCAAATAGCAGGCTGGTTCGTTTAGCCAATGTTCGTCATCAGCTTGGCTGTTTAAAAATCTATAATTACCTTTGCAGAGATTAAACCATTTACACTGCAGACATCTTGGGTCAGCAAAGTTAGATTTCCTGCGCAGCTTATTCAATACAGGCTCTGTTGAATTTTCCCAGATTTGTTTGAAGGTTTTGTCTTTAATATTGCCGAGTGGATAATTTCGCCAGAATTGATCCGGATATACATTACCATCCCAACCGACACAAGCGATTTTTTCCCCAACTTTATTGCCGCCATTGGCGAGCAAAAGCTTTTTCGCCGCTTCATACCTCGGATTATTTTGCTTTTTCATCTTCGTCAAAAGATAAGGGCCATCAGCATGATTATCCACGGTGAGCACTTCGTCTATTAGACCTTTGCTGACAAACTCTTCGGTCAATTGAATAATCATATCGAGCACCTGCCGAGTTTGCCCGGCTGTTAAGAGTTGCTCGGCAAGCTCTTTTGCTCTGCCTGAGCGAATTAAATGATAGAAGCAAATCCGTCTTACGTCATTTGAAGCTGCAATGTCAAAAACCGCTGGGATTTGCTCTGCGTTTGCTCTGGTTATAGTAAAGCGCAGTCCCGCTTTTATGCCTGCCTTTTGGCAATTTTCTATTCCCTTTATCGCCGCTTTGAAACAGCCAGCGACCTGCCTGAACTTATCGTGGAATGCCTCTGTTCCATCAATAGAAACGCCCACATAACTTACACCAACATCGGCCAATTGCTCGGCGGCTGCCGAATCAATCAAAGTGCCGTTGCTGGAGATGACGGTACGCAGCTCTAACCGCTTCGCATCTGCCAACAATTCAAATAAATCGTCGCGCAATAACGGTTCGCCTCCGCTAAACAAGACCACGGGACAATTCACCTCCACAAGCTGTGACAGCAATTGTTTAGCCTGGATGGCAGTCAACTCATCGCTACCACGGTTTGCCAATGAAGAGCTGTAGCAATGCAGACACCTCAAGTTGCAGCGGAAAGTACAATTAAAGACAACGACAGGGCCCAGCGTGACATCTGCTGAGTACCTCAAATGGTCGGACTCACCTGATAGTCCACAATATAGCTTAGAGATATTGATCATTTGTACGTATTCTCAATAGCGATTAACAATCCATCAATGGTGTGCTCAGCAGCCTCCACATCGACTCTGACACCAAGATTTTTCAATTTTTGGGAAGTCACCGGCCCAATTGATGCTACCCTAACTCTACTTGAGTTTACTATATCAGCTTGAATTTGTTCAAAAAATGCCCTGACCGAGGAAGGACTGGCAAAGGTCAACCAATCAATGTGTCCGTTCTTAATTTTTTCAATCAACCGTGTGGAATCGTTTTCTTCTACGACAACAGTATAAATAGCTATGTTGTCAACTTTAGCGCCAGCTTTGTCCAACAATGCAACCAGCTCGTTTGAAGCAAGCTGACATCGCAAGAGCAAAATCTTTTTGCCTTGTAAATTAGCAAAGTTAATTAGCTGCTTGCCGAGCCCATCACTGGTAAAGATGCTCGGCACAAAATCGGCCTTGAGGCCGAACTCGCTTAGCTTATTCGCGGTCTCGCTGCCTATCGCAGCAATCTTTGCTGAACCAAAGACTCTGGCGTCTTTTTCCAAGTTTTGCAAGCAATCAAAAAATATCGCCACCCCATTTGCACTGGTAAAGATTATCCAATGGTACTGTTTCAGTTTAGCAAGTGTTTGTAAAAACTGATTTGTCTGTGTCAATGGCTTGATTTTTATCGTTGCAAATTCGATTGCGTTGCCGCCCTGCTGGATAATCTTAGCTGTAAAATCAGCGTTGCCACGAGCGTCCCGCGTTACCACGATATTTTTGCCAAACAACGGTTTTTTCATAAACCAGTTTAGTTTTTCGTCACTATGTGCGACAGCGCCGATTATAACAATCGCTGGCGGCTCAACTTTCTTTTCTTTGCACTTTTGATCTATTAGCCGAAGTGGCGCTTTCACGATTCTTTGATTCGGGAAAGTAGCATTAGTAACTACCGCTGCGGCTGTATCTTCTTTAATACCGTTTTTTAATAGTTGCTCAACAATAAAATCCAGATTACCCACGGCCATATAAAAGACGATGGTGCCGCTGAACTGGGCCAGCAGGCGCCAATCAATGTTTGACTCTTTCTTTCCTTCTGCTTCATGGCCGGTCACAAAAACCACCTGCGAGCTGTACTTTCTGTCGGTCAGCATAATGCCGGCGTATTGAGCAGCAGCGGTGCCGGCGGTCACACCTGGTACTATTTCAAAATCGATTCCCGCTTCAGCGAGAACCGCGGCTTCCTCGGCGCAGCGGGCGAAAATACCCGGGTCGCCACCCTTTAGCCGGACCACCGTCTTGCCACCGGAAGCTTTTTCAAGTAGCAGCTTATTGATGTCCTGTTGAGTGACGGAACGGCTGCCAATTCGTTTGGGGACGGGAACAATCTCAGCATCTTTGGGAGCAAATTTTAGCAGAGCTGGATTAGCTAACTTGTCGTAGATTATGCAATCAGCAGTTTTCAGAACCTCCGCCCCGCGGACGGTAATCAAATCCGCCCTACCTGGCCCTGCGCCAACGAGATATACAAAACCTTTAGCCACAGATTTCACAGATTTTTATGTTTAGCCCCGCTGATACATTGGCGGGTTAATT
>JBHIDV010000390.1:0-2747 GCA_046760285.1 Sedimentisphaerales bacterium | reverse complement strand
CTTAGATTTGGACTTTAAGGCTTTATATGGGTTGATTTTGTATAATCTGACACAATATGTCAAGCAAACTTGTAACCCACGTTCAGGAACTTTTCCGATAAAAAAACCGGATGGACATTTAGTAACATTGGCCTAAACAGAGTAATCTAAAGGCCTATTAACACAATAAATTAAGGGCAAACAAAACAATTATAAGCAAACAGACTAATCTAAATAATATCGAAGCCTCTTTATCATATAGCATCTTTCGCCATGCTTTGACGACCATACCGATATTGAAGCGAATACGCACAAATGGCATATAGGATGCCAAAGGATTAATAACTTCGTTTGAATCACAATTGCTGCAATAGTTTTGTAGCGGATTACAGGGGCTAAGACAGTTGGGGCAAATCGGCCGAGCATCAGCAGGAATAAGCTGCTCATCGAATGGTTCAGCTTCTTCGAAGTTTCCGGGAAATAAATTGTCGTGGTCTTGTTCAGTCATATCATAATCAAACATACCTAACTTTATTGTAAATCAGCCAGGGTTATTACTTTTCCTACGCCGATGTTTATGTAATTTTTGCCAAAATGATTTTCGAATAAATGCCTGGCCTTTTCGCCGGTACAATGGCAGGGGCCTACATATTGTACGCCTAATTGCTTAAAAGCTGAAATGATCTTTTCAATTTTAGCTTTCGTGGCCCATTCCAGATGGAATCCGCCCATTACCAAAAGGATATCATCTTTTATCAGGTCTTTTGCCATACTTACCATCTTTACAATGCCGGGATGTGCACAGCCGATTATTACCACCAATCCTGATTTCGTGCGGATGATTAATGATTGCTCTTTAATCCATTTTCCGAACTGGCCGGCAGAATAAACATTTTCACAAATCTTCAAAGGCTGCTGAACCTCAATTACTTTTGCCTGGTATTGTTGCAGACTATCTTTAAATTTTTTGGGGAACGCTTCTGGCAGAAAAACTTCTGTCTTCTGATTCTTTTGCAGAAAACTGGCCAATCCGCCGCTATGGTCACCGTGAATATGAGAGAGAACCACCACATCTATACGGTTAGGCTCTATGGCTAATTTTTTCATATTGCTGAGCAGTAACGAGCCGTCTCCGCCGGTATCAAAAAGAATGTTTTTCCAGGCCCCAGCGACTTCCGTCGCAAGACGGGGCTGCGGGTCGGTGCCGGTTATAAATGCGGAAAACCCCCAGGCGGTCCCCAGCTCCTGCTGGGCGACGCCAGCGGAGGAATACGGCCGCTGGGAACCCTTGTATGGGTTATTATCGTAGACCACTTTAATGGTGAGGTTGTTGACGCCGGGTGGCGAAATCGTTTCAATATCTTTATTCATAATAACCATTATAGCCGTTAAAATCCTCAGAAGACAACTTGTAAAAACAAGCATGGTTCAATTCTGGGTGGCAGCCTCAAGCGCAGCTTGGGGATGGCAAAGCCCTGATTTAATCAGGGGGGCGTAACCATCCCCAAATCCTTCGGATTTGAGGCTGCCACACACTATAGAGCTACAAAGCAATGTTACCCAGAATTTGTGCTATTTGAACCATGCCTAAAAAAAAGAAGCAGAACTTGACAGGCGGTGAAGGATATGTTACCGTACAAAATTACCAAGAGGTATTATTTTACGGGTATCGTAGACCGATTGAGCAGAATAATGCTATAAGTTTAGCTGTCGCCGGCACGGTGACGGTTAATTATAACAAGTGGTAAGGGAAAAAGTATGGCTCAAAATAAACGAGAATTGGGTAAAGTAAATAATCTAACCCGGCGAGAATTTATGCGGGACAGCGCTATGGCGGCTGCGGGTCTGGCTGTGGGGTTTGGCGCTCTCGGCAGCCAGATGGCCTATGCTGATGCTGCTATCAGGAAAACCCGCAGTTACAACCCGGATATGGAATACCGACGGCTGGGAAAAACCGGCCTTTGGGTCTCAGCCGTGTGCCTGGGTGGGCACTGGAAACGTCTGGTCAAAATAATAGGCGGTAATGAACCTGCGGGATGGATGACAGAGAAGATCAACCGGCGGGATTTTCAAAAGAACAGGTACGATGTCATTACCCGCTGTATAGAGCATGGTATCAATTATGTTGATGCTTGCTGCCGGGAGGAGATCCTTGCCTACAGCAGGGCACTAAAGGGCCGACGAGACAAGATGTACTTTGGTTATTCCTGGCATATCTGGGAAAGCAGATTCGAGCAATGGCGCTCACATAAGAAGCTGCAGCAGGGCCTGGATAGGGGCATGAAAGAAGCTGGCCTGGATTACATCGACCTGTGGCGGATTAGCCTGTTAGTCGATAGTAGCCAGCACACCGAAGCCGAGATCGAAGAAGCGGTGGCAGCTTTAGATTGGGCCAAAAAGACCGGTCGTGCCCGATTTATTGGGGTCTCCTCGCATGATAGGCGGCACCTGAAGCAACTCATTGAGAAGTATCCCGACCAGATGGAGGTTATCCTCACACCCTATACGGCCAAGACCAAAGTAGTTACTGACGAAAGTGGACTATGGGCGACAATCAGGAAATATGATGTCGGCTGGTTCGGCATCAAGCCGTTTGCCAGTAACTCGCTGTTCAAAGGTGATAGTTCACCGAGTAGCCCATACTTTGAGTACGACAATCGCCTTGCTCGTTTGGCCATTCGCTACATCCTGTGTAATCCTGCTATCACTGCGCCGATTCCAGGTCTAATCAGCGTCCAGCAGGTGGACAATATGGTAAAGGCCATCAA
>JBHIDV010000389.1:0-2749 GCA_046760285.1 Sedimentisphaerales bacterium | reverse complement strand
GATTGCTCGAGAGCGACCCGGAAAACATAGCTTTCCAGGTCACACGCTCGCCTTTGAGTCCATCGTCAAAAGGTCCAGTTACACTTTTGACAAAACGGCAGCCCTATCGGCGTACTAATTTTTTAGATAAGAACCCAACAAATGCGGGCACAATATTATTTCGGTACACTCTTTACCGATATATCGAGGATAGGAAACCGTCAAGGCAAGAGCGGTTGGATGGAGTGACGGTTGGGTTGAGTGCTGGCAGACCTAAACCGTACATTAGCATTCGCCTCAAAGGCGATTATGATTTTCAGAAGGTGGGGATTGCAGATTTGGATGGAGATGGTGCTTATGAATTCGTTATCAAGCAGCCGAATTTCAATACCGACCCTTACCAGCACCCTGGCTATTGGAAAAAGAGTCCCACCACTTATAAGCTCGAAGCCTATCGCTTAGACGGCACTATGATGTGGCGGTACGATATGGGCTGGGCCATTGAAGCAGGTATCTGGTATTCGCCCTGGATAGTCTACGATGTCGATGGCAACGGCAAAGCTGAAGTCTATTGCAAAGCTGGCGTCGGCGACCCGCGGAAAGAAACAGGCCATGTTAAGACAGGCCCGGAATATCTGGTCAAAATCGACGGCGAAACCGGCAAAATTGTTGCTAAAACCGCCTGGCTAAGCCGAGATGGATTTTCCAGATATAATTATTACTGTCGCAACTTCCTCACGGTAGCATACCTTGACGGAAAAACTCCCTCTATAATTATGCAGCGGGGTACATACAACCTAATCAAGATAAAAGCACTGGATAAGGATTTCAATCAAATCTGGTACTGGGAGGCGCCGCAGGAAAAACGAAAGTACCGTGGACAGAGCTCTCATGGATTGGTCACTGCCGATGTCGATCAAGATGGCCGAGATGAGCTGGTCATCGGAGCGGCCGTCGTGGACGATAACGGCAAAGGTCTTTGGACGCTGGAGATGGGGCACCCCGATATTTGTTATGTTGCTGATATCGACCCAGCTAATCCCGGCCTGGAGGTTTTTTATGGGATCGAACCGCGCCAGAAAACTGATGCTATTTGCCTGGTGGACGCCAGAACCGGTCGGAAATTATGGGCTCACAAAGAACCGACACGCCATATTCACGCCCAGGGGATGGTGGGCGACGTGCTCGCCGAGTATGCCGGCATGGAGGTTTATGCTGGTGAGAGGGACCTTGAAAAACGATGGCTTTATAGCGCCACAGGCAAACTCATAGAGTTTCGTAGGACCGGAACGCTCAGCCCACGGCCGGTCTGGTGGGATGCGGACCCACAGAAAGAGGTGGTTATGAACAGTGCGATTCGTGATTGGGGCGGTAAGGTGATTCAGCCTGTCCAGGGCCGTGTCATCGCAGTAGTTGATTGCCTGGGTGACCATCGCGAAGAGGTCATTACCAGCCTGAAAGGAGAGCTTCGCATTTATACCACTACTATCCCCACACGCGACCGGCGTGTCTGTCTGATGCAGGACCATCAATATCGCTTGGGCGTGGTTGCTCAGACGATGGGCTATTACTATCCCGCCCAGTTGGGAAAATGAGAACCCCGTGTAAAACACGGGGCTAAATATTTAGCCCCACGTTTTACGTGGGGTTTAAATTATGGGTACCAATTTTAATATTAGTTCTAATTCGCCGGAACAAACGATAGAATTTGGTCGGAAAATTGGCACACAACTAAAGGGCGGTGAAGTTGTAGCTGTTTGTGGGCCGTTAAGCAGCGGCAAGACACATCTGATCAAGGGCATTGCAGCCGGAGCAGGAGCTAAAAGCTGCAAGGAAGTTACAAGTCCTACATTTGTTATAGTTAATGAGTATATAGGCAGGTTGGATATTTACCATATAGATGCCTACCGTCTTAATTCCGTCGCCGAGTTTGAAATGGTCGGCTTCAATGATTTTTGCTTGCCCCACTCGGTGGTTCTGATTGAGTGGGCTGATAAAGTTGAATCAACCCTAAAGAATTTAGATTACATTCGGATAGAGCTTTCTCATGCCGGAAAGTCCCGAAGAAAAATACACATCAAAAATGCACCTGATTATGTAACATTGTGTGAAACCCTGCAATAAACCCCGCGTGAAACGCGGGGCTAAATATTTAGCCCCCAGTTTCACTGGGGGTTTTTATTCTATTTTCACGCCTGACAATTTGGCAGTGCCGCATTTATTACTCATACTTTATTTGGACACTTATAGAGACCCTATAAAGGGTGGTGTAAAGTGTTTTCGGACATAGAGTTCGAGAGGTTATGGTCTGTTAAGTATTTGAGTGAGTTCTTGAAGTAATTTTTTATAAGCATTTCTGAGTTTGTAAAATTGGAGGACCTACCGCTCACAGAACCATATACGGATAGTAAAGTTGCGTATCGATTAGGCCGATATTTTGGATTGTACAAAGAATTATTGTGGGCAATGGACTGCGTTTACCAACCAATTAAATGTTTTATACTGAAAAGGGGGTAAGAAAATGAAGGCAAAAAGCGGTTTTACATTGGTGGAAATTCTAATTGTAGTGGTCATCCTCGGGATTCTTGCTGCGATTGTGATTCCTCAGTTTACCGAGGCCAGCACCGAGGCCAAGCTTAACAGCCTGATGAGCGACCTGCAAACATTTCGTTCACAAATCGAGCTGTATAAGGTTCAGCATAATGATAATCCGCCAACTGCTGCCAACTTTGTAGCTCAGATGACTGAGACCAGCGATATTAGCGGAGCC
>JBHIDV010000388.1:0-2767 GCA_046760285.1 Sedimentisphaerales bacterium | reverse complement strand
GACAGGATAACAGGATTACCTTGTTAATCCCGTCTGAAATCAATAAATTCTTTCTGTTTTTTCGTGCCTTTTTGTGGCTGTATTCTACTATGTAATCTGTATAAAAATAAAAAACCCCGCAATAAATTGCGGGGCTAAACAGCAGGTCGCCAAATCTTTTCCGTGTAAATCTGTGTCAGTCAGCGTTATAGTCTGTGTTTGTCAGTGTCTAAGTGTTCAAACTTTTCCGACGACCAGGCAGGAATTATGGCCGCCAAAGCCGAATGAATTGCTCATGGCGATATTAACCTTTGCCTGGCGAGCTTGCTTGGCAACAAAGTCCATCTTTAAATCGCATCGCTCATCCGGATTGTCTAAATTGATAGTAGGGGGGATAATTGATTCGTTAAGCGCTTTTACGCATACGATAAGCTCAACTGCGGCACTGGCCCCCAGCAGATGTCCAAGCTGGCTTTTTGTAGAACTGACAGGTATTTTGTATGCATGCTGGCAAAAAACCGACTTGATAGCTGTGCTCTCGGCTATGTCGTTTAGCTCCGTACCTGTGCCGTGGGCGTTGATATAGCCAACTTTTTCCTTCTCTACGCCTGCATCAGTAAGCGCCAAATCCATTGCTCTTGCCGCTCCATTACCATCCGGCAGGGGAGCGGTAAGGTGGTAGCCGTCATCGGTGGCACTATAACCAAGAAGTTCAGCGTATATAGGGGCATCGCGTTTCTTGGCATGTTCATACTCTTCTAAAACTAAAATGCCGGCACCCTCAGACAGAACAAATCCGTCACGGTCCTTATCGAAAGGCCTTGAAGCTGTTGTGGGGTCGCTATTTCGAGTGCTGAGTGACCTGGCAGCGCAGAATGAAGATAATCCTAAGGGCGTAAGTGCGGCTTCAGTGCCGCCGGTAATTATAATGTCACTTCGCCCAAAAGCAATGTTGCAAAAGGCCTCCCCAATGGCATGATTGGCGGAGGCGCACGCGCTGATAACACAAAAATTAGGCCCCTTCAAGCCGTAGTAAATAGCTATAGTACCGCTGGCGGCATTAGCCATAAGCCTGGGGACAGTGAAAGGTGAGACTTGCCTTACGCCTTTATTCAGAAGTTTTTTGTGCTGCTGTTCGATCTCCTTGATGCCGCCGATACCGGTCGCTACAATGACACCTACACGAGAAGTATCTTCTTTCGAGAAATCGAGTCTACTGTCTTTTATAGCTTGGCTCGCGGCAGCTACGGCAAACTGCGTGAAGCGGTCCATACGTTTGCTCTCGCGCGCATCAACGTACTTTGTCACGTCGAAGTTTTTTATCTCGCCGCCGAATCTTACTGGAAATGCACTGGTATCGAAGGACTCTATCATAGAAATGCCGCTTTTACCGGCGCACAATGCCGTAAAAAGTTCGTCGGCAGACTCAGCCAAGGCCGTAACACAACCTAAGCCTGTAATAACCACTCGCCGCTTATTCATATTAGACTTATTCGCTACTCTTGCTTCTTGGACTGTGCTGCATTAATAATATAATCAATTGCAGCTCCGACCGTTTGGATTTTCTCTGCCTCCTCATCTGGAATGCTCATATCAAATTCGTCCTCGAACTCCATCACGAGCTCTACGGTGTCTAATGAATCGGCATTGAGGTCGTTAATAAATGACGTCTCACGCGTTATTTCAGACTTGTCTACACCCATTTGTTCGCTGATTATCTCGATCACTTTCTGTTCAATGGCTTGAGCATCTATCTCATCAACACTCACTTGTTTTTCCTCCCTAATCACTTAGGAATTAATTTGGGTTCCCACAAACCGGGGTCCCTTTCGTAATCATACAATTAGTAACAGCAACTGATTATAACAGCTATTGATATTATTTTTACATTGGCGGGTATATTACCTACTAAATTATCCATCTACAAATATTTTTTTATTTTTTTCGCCGCTGATACTTCTCAACGCGTAACCCATATCGGCTATAGAACTACATTGCCATTCCACCATCCACGCAAAGTACCTGGCCGGTGATGTAGCCAGCCTCGTCACGGGCCAAAAACGCTACTGCCTTGGCGACGTCGTCCACACTGCCAACTCTGCGCATAGGTATTAGCTGTTTTGCTGCTTCTATGACCGGTTCCGGCAGCTTTCTGCTCATTTCTGTATCAATAAAGCCGGGCGCAACACAATTTGCGGTAACATTCTTCTTAGCCAGTTCACGCGCTACGGTCTTGGTCATACCGATAAGCCCAGCCTTGCTCGCGGAGTAATTTGTTTGGCCAGCATTGCCCATAATACCAGCTACGGAGCTAATATTTATGATTCTGCCAAATTTGTTTCTCAACATTGATTTTGCGGCAATACGCATTCCGACAAAAGCAGCCCGCAAGTTTACCTCCAGTACCTTGTCAAACTCCTCGTCGGTCATTCGGATAAGTAGATTATCTCGGGTAATTCCTGCGTTGTTCACCAAAATACCTATCCCCCCATATTCCGAAGCCAAATCCTCAAGCACATCCGTGAATTCTTTCGTATCGGTTATATCTACACACCGGGTCAGGACATCAAAGCCAGCTTCTTTTGCCGCCTTTTCCAGCTCATTAAGCTGCTCGGCGTTTATATCCAGCCCAGCCACGATTCGGCCTTGCTTGAGCAGCTCAAGGACAATCGCCCGTCCTATCCCCCTGGCAGCACCTGTTACTACAGCCAATCTCTTTTCCGACATCTTTTGGTCTCCCATTTTTTCTGGCCGCTATACGCTAAACACTAAACGCTGATTTTGCAAT
>JBHIDV010000387.1:0-2775 GCA_046760285.1 Sedimentisphaerales bacterium | reverse complement strand
TCTATTTGCCTCGGAATCCTCTAAGCCACGCTCAATCATTCGGGCAAAAGCTGATTCATAAAGTCATGCTAATCTCCGCCTGCGGAACCGCTTGGGCGGCAATGATATAGCGGATTGCATCAATTCAGGGCCTATGCAGATTTTATTAGACAGGATTAACAGGATAAGCCTGTAATCCTGTTATCCTGTCTTTTTGATTCGGTATAGGCCCCGATTGTCTCTACACTGTCTGATACGTATTATAATTGTGGGCAAAGATAGAATTGGCGCGTTGTAGATAGACTGGACCCAAAATTTAGCTCAAATCTGTTGTATAGCGAAGGAAAAGGCGGTAAGATTGCAAGAAATAAGCTAAGTGGCGTAAATAAATTGCTTTGCTATGAGAGATTATGGTTTAAGAAAGCAAGCAAAAGAACCTTCTTTCTATGAATCCTGAAATAAACCGAAGGGAATTTGTGAGAGCTGTAGGGCTGGGGACAGCGTCGGTGGTTGTGTCAGGCCGGACAAGTATCTCCCTACAAACGAAGGTAGCTTCTGGACTGAATAAAAAACCTAATTTCCTTTTTATTCTCATCGACGATATGGGCTGGTCGGACCTGGGCTGTTACGGCAATCAGTTTCATGAAACGCCCTATATCGACCGGTTGGCCGAACAGGGCATGCGATTTACCGATGCATACGCGGCAGCTCCTGTTTGTTCTCCGACCCGCGCCAGCATACTTGCCGGCCAGTATCCAGCCAGGATTGGCATTACTGATTTCATTCCTGGCCACCGGCGTCCCTGGGCCAAGCTCAAGGTGCCGCAGAACCAACTGCAGATGCCGGCCGAAACGATAACCATCGCTGAGGTGCTCAAAGAGCACGGCTACACTACCGGGTACATCGGCAAGTGGCACCTGGGCAGTGCCCCAAAATTCATACCCCAAAACCAGGGCTTCGACACCGTTATTCAAAGAGGCCGAAATCTCAACGATAAACAAGTCACCAGCTTTACAGATAGCGCCATCGACTTCATTCAAGCCCACAGAGACAAACCATTTTTTCTCTATTTATCCCATCACTCGGTGCACATCCCACTTCAAGCACCCCAGCAGCTAATTGAAAAATATGAGAAGAAACCCAGGCCTCCAGCCGGTGTCAACAATCCTATTTATGCTGCTGTGATTGAGCACTTAGATGCCGGCATCGGCCGTATCATCAATAAGCTCGACGAGCTTAATCTTGTTGCTCGCACCGTGGTCGTTTTCTTCTCGGACAACGGTGGGCTGTATAAACCTTATGGCGGTTACGGTGGTGACAAATCGGCTGTCACAACTAACTGGCCGTTACGCGATGAAAAAGGGACCTTATATGAAGGCGGGACCCGCGTGCCGCTCATCGTTCGCTGGCCTGGCGTGGTCAAAGCCGCAGCTTCCTGCAGTGTGCCGGTCTGTAGCGTTGATTTCTACCCCACTTTCCTTGAGATTGCCGGCGCCAAGGCCAATTTAAACCAGGTGCTCGACGGCAAAAGCATACTCGGCTTGCTCACACAAACCGGCAGGTTCAAACGCGACGCCATATATTGGCACTATCCGCACTATCACCACTCCACACCGGCAGGTGCAATCCGACAAGGCCGCTGGAAGCTTATAGAATTCTTTGAGGATGACCGACTCGAGCTTTATAATCTTCAAGACGATATTGCAGAGAAAAACAATCTCGCGACAGAGATGCCCGAAAGGGCAGCCCAATTACAGCAGAGACTTGCTGCCTGGCGCAAGTCCGTTGGTGCCAAAATGCCGGCGCCAAACCCCAATTTTGACCCAGTTAGGGCCCACGAATGGGGCAAGCGGCAGCGCAAGAAAACCAGCCCTTTGGCCACTGGCAAATAAATCAATGATTTACAGTTTGTTCTTGACGGATAAGTATAAAATGGTTTTATTTATAGCGCACTTGTGTATTTTAAGGAAATGTCATCTTAAATTTTTGGAAAGGATTGGACAATGCGAATTGCTAAACTTTCGGTGCTCTTTCTCGTATGTGCTTGTATCGTGCTGGCCAGCGGTTGTAACTCGCAGTTAAAGGACTTACGAATCCAAAATGAAACACAGCAAAAGCGGATAGACCAGCTCCAGGCTGAGCTGGCGGCTAAGACGCTTGAACTTGACCAATTAAACAGACGACTTGCCGATGCCAGAAAAAAGGGTGGTATTGAGGTAGAGACGCTGGAGCAAAAAGTTGCAGCACTTAAGGAAGACCTGGCCAAAAAGAATGAATTGATTGCTTCGATGCAGCAGAAGCTGCTTTATGGTGGGGCGCAGCTGCCGGTAGAGCTTAGCACCAAGCTGGAAGATTTTGCCAAAGAGCACGATATGGTTACCTATGATGCCAGCCGCGGCATAGTGAAGTTCAAGAGCGATTTGCTTTTTGAAAAGGGCTCTGATATGGTTGCATCTGATGCGGTCGAAGCGGTAAAAGCACTTTGTGAAATCTTGAATTCCGAAGAAGCTAAAGGATTTGATGTCATCATTGCGGGTCACACCGACGATATTCCTATTGAAAAGCCCGCCACCCGTCAGAGACATCCGACCAACTGGCACCTATCCGCCCACAGGGCAATATCTGTTCTGGATGTGATGGCAGAGAACAACATCGACCCCAAGCGAATGAGTATACGAGGCTTCGGCGAATATCGGCCAGTGGCAGAAAATAAGCCTGGCAAAAAAGGCAATCCACTAAACAGACGAGTCGAGATTTACATTGTCCCTAAAGCAATGTAGCGTGCTCGATACTCGA
>JBHIDV010000386.1:0-2789 GCA_046760285.1 Sedimentisphaerales bacterium | reverse complement strand
TATATCTGCGGGCGGTCATGGCTTTGCGTTTTTTCATAGGGATTTTTGTTCCGTTTTCTACGGTTACTTGCATATCTACATTGGTGCTGGCTTGGCTACATAATAAGTAACCGTTGATTAAATCTACTGCAATATCGACCAATGCTCTGCCGTAGAGGTCCATATATTCAATGCCATTGCCCTTTACAAAGGCGATTGACTTTTTCAACTGCTCTGTGCCCTTGGTTAGTTTTTCGAGCAAGTCGTGCAAATCGGGATCAAAGTCCTGCTGAGAAAGCTCAGTAACCAGATTTTCGGCGGTTCCACTGCAGACGCCGCGCACCGCAGCCACAATTTGCAGTTGGCTTGTCCCTTCATAGATGGTGGTGATTCGGGCATCGCGAGCGTGCCGTTCACAGGCATAGTCTCGCATATAGCCGCTGCCACCGAGAACTTGAATCGAATCATAAGCGACTTTGTTGCACATCTCAGAGCAATAATATTTACTCATGGGCGTCAGCATCGATGCAAATCTTTTGTATTTTCGGGCATCGTTTTTCAATTGTTTGACCTGAGCCTTATCTTTGGGTGGAGTCAATTCTAATTGTTTAGTATATCCAATTTCCATATCTACCACGCGCGAAGTTTCATACAGAAGTGCCCGGCTGGCTTCGATGGCAATCTTCATGTCAATAAGCATGTCACGCACGGCTGGCAGCTTCTCAATAGCTACGCCGAACTGGCATCGCGAGGCGGCATAATCACGAGCCACGCGAAAGGCGGCTTCGGCAATGCCGACCGCCTGCGCCGCGATGCCGATGCGGGCACCGTTCATCAAGCTCATAACGTATGTTATAAGTCCACGCTGTCGTTCGCCAATAATCTGGCATGGGGTATTGTCAAAGAATATTTCGCAAGTTGGTGAACCGTGGATACCTAATTTATCCTCCAGCCGGCGGATATGGACTGTTGGGCCTCTGTCACAAACGAACAAGCTCAGTCCTCTCCCATCACTTATGTCCGGCTCACTGCGAGCCAGTACCAAAAGCACATCGCCACAGCCATTGGTTATGAACCGTTTTACGCCGTGCAGAAACCAGTTACCGTTATCGTCTTGAAACGCCCGCAGTTTAACCGCCTGCAAATCAGAGCCGGCGTCCGGCTCAGTCAGGACCATCGCACCGGTTACTTTGCCAGCCGAAAAATCGTGTAGGTATTTCTGTTTGATTTCTTCCGATGCAAACGCATTGATGGTCTCAGCGATTCCTTGCAGGCCGAATATGTTCATAAGTGCTGCATCTGCTCGAGAGACTATTTCGATAGCAGTGGAGTAAATAAGATTTGGGAAATTCAAGCCGCCAAAGCGATACGGCAGTGTGAACCCCATGACCTCCGCCTGGGCAAGTTTTTCCAGAGACTCTTGGATGCCCTTAGGCCTGGTTACCGAACCATCTTCATTGAGAATGTTGCCTTGACGATCAACATCTTGTGCCCGCGGGGCAATGAACTCTGCGGCTAATTGTCCGAGCGAATCCAGCACTAAAAAATAGTTCTCTACCGCTTCGGATGCGTCGGCTGGTGCATAATCGAATTCGCTGGCGAACTGAAAGTTCTGCTCGCAAATCTCTGCCAGCTTACACAGGTCAATGTGCTTCAGTAAAAATTGTATGTCGTCGTTGTCCTTGTAAAAATTGCCCATATCATATCAGGGTGTTAAGCATTTACCATCATTTCTTCCTTAATGCTTTTTTCTTTGATTGCCTTTATCATCTTAGGTACAACTTCATTTAGGTCGCCGATTATTTTGTAATGTGCAATCTGAAATATGGGTGCTTCGCAGTCACAATTGATGGCGACGATTTTTTGACTCTGAGACATTCCAGCCTGGTGCTGAATTGCACCGCTGATACCGACAGCTATATACAAGCTGGGCCGAACGGTGGTGCCGGTTTGGCCGACCTGGTGGTCTTTGTCAATAAAGCCCAGGTCAACTGCTGCTCTGGAAGCAGCCGGTGCTGCACCGAGACAGTTTGCCAGGTCCCAGATGAGTTTGAAATTTTCCTTGCTGCCCACACCTGCTCCGCCGGCTACAATTATCCTGGCTGCCTTGAGGTCCACTTTCTTTGGACGTTTCTGTTCAGCGAGAATCTGCAGCGGTAAATCCTGTGGCGTGAGTTTTGCTTTCTCTTGGATGATTTGGCCTTTGCGGCTAACATCCGGCTGGGGCATGGGCATTACGCCTTCACGGACGGTGGCCATTTGTGGCCAACGCTCGTGATTTATAATGGTAGCGATGATATTTCCGCCGAAAGCTGGCCTTATTTGAAATAGCAGATTTTTGTGGAGCTTGCCGTCTTTGACCGTCTGGTGATTACCGATTTGAAGGTCTGTGCAGTCAGCGGTCAGGCCTGCTTTGGCGGCGCTGGCAATTCGAGGGGCTAAATCTCGTCCCATGATAGTTGCCCCGTAAAGTACAATCTGCGGCTTATACTTATGAATTAACTCAAGCATCACTTTCGCGTAACTGTTTGTCTGATAAGCTCGCAGCAAGGGATGCTCGACCAGATATACTTTATCTGCTCCGTACTGTATCAGTTTTGTGGTGAGTTCTTTGATGTTGCTACCCAAAAGGGCGGTAGCCAACTTTACGCCCAGCGCATCAGCCAGATGGCGAGCTTTGCTCATCAGCTCAAGTGGTGTATCCTGTAGCTCGCCATTGTGCTGCTCAGCGAAAACCCAAACTTCACCTTTTCTGTTTACGTTAATCATAATTCGTATATGGTGGTTTTTGTATGCCCTTATGTATGAAT
>JBHIDV010000385.1:0-2804 GCA_046760285.1 Sedimentisphaerales bacterium | reverse complement strand
AAATTCGAATATCGAATATCGAAATCCGAAACAATATCTAATTACCAAAATTCTAATGACCAAAACAATTAGTTTTACAATTTGAACATTTGAATTTCGAATTTGTTTCGTGCTTAGGATTTCGAATTTCGTATTTCCTTTTAGACTTCTACTCCTTGCTTCAGTCTGTACACTAATGGCACAAGTGCTTCGGCCGAGTTTATATTGGGGTGCTTTTCGCAGGCCAGCTCGATTAGTTCCATCGCCTCGCTTCTCTTTTCGCCCCAGGCAATAAGAATTTCCAACGCTTCAATCTGAAATGGCTTAAACCTCGCCGTTGGCCGGGCTGGTTCAGCTCCAATCGCAAAGTGTCGCAACTTGCCCTTTAATTCAGCAATGATTTGATGAGCCATTCTCTTTCCTACGCCGTCAAGTGTCAGCAACATCTTGTCATCGGCGTTTTCTATCGCTGCTGCTATGGTAGCTATCGGAATGCTCAGCGACCGTAGTCCCTTTCTTATACCCATTCCTTTGACGCTGATAAATTTGGTAAAAAAGTCTCTTTCTTCTGCGCTTAGAAATCCGACCATCCTCGGTATTAAATTACCGCCGCCCGGCGTGCCTTCGTAGTATTCCATAGTGCAAAAGACGATGTTCGAGCCAATCTTGTCCGCCAGTGCATTGATGCAATAGCTCGGCAGCATCACTTCATAGCCGACCGACCCAACCTGCACCAGAGCGCTATCGGTATCAAGCTTAATAAGTTTTCCTTCAATTCTGGCTATCATACTTTGCGTTTTCTAAACTACAGTCACAGTCCTTAGCGAGTTTGCACAGCACAGCGCCGCTGCTATAGCATCGGCAACGTCACTTGGCTGCGGAAGTTGTGGCAAAGATAAAATTGTTTGAATGGTTTTTTGTACCTGCTCTTTTGATGCTCTGCCATTGCCGGTGATTGACTTTTTGATGCGGGTTGCACCGAAGCTTCTGACCTCGATTGCCGCTTGAGCGCAGCGTTGTAATATAACGCCTCGTGCATGTCCCATCAATATTGCTGTCCTTGGATGCGTATAGTGCGAGTATAATTCTTCCACCGCTACAGTCTCAGGCCTGAACCTTTTCAGTAGCGACTCTATGTCTTCAGCGATCTGATTTAATTTAGCTTCTATTGTTGAGCTACTGGATGTCTGAAGAATGCCGGCTTCGATGAGCTTATCCGTGTCTTGGTTTGTCTCTAAACAGGCATATCCACAAACATGCAGCCCCGGATCAATGCCGAGGATTCTCATTTCCATCTCCACTGGGTCCCATCGGGCTTATCTTCCAAAACCAGGCCGAGGTTCTCTAACTGTTTACGAAGATTATCTGCTTTGACAAAATCCTTTTCTCTGCGGGCTTCACTGCGCCAGTCAATTACAATATCAACCAACTTAGTAACCAGCTCTTCATCGGCTCTGTCAGCTTGCGGATATTCGTCTTTTACGATACCCAAAACATCCCCACCTAATCGGCTAAATATTACCTCTACCGCATTAAGAGTTGCTACGGTCGTGGTATCATCCTCAAGCAATTTATTTGCCAGCCGAACCAGTTCAAACAAAGCTGACAGCGCCACAGAAGTATTCAAATCATCATTCATTGCCGCTTCGAATTTTTCCCTCAATTGCTTAAGTTGCTCTGCAACTTCAGGGTCTATTTCACCTTGCAGGGCCTGAGCTATTCTTTTTTGCACCGCTTTAACTGTTTCGGTTATTTTTTGGTAGCCGCTTTGAGCTGCGAAGAGGGCTGCATCCGAAAAATCCAGCGGGCTTCTGTAATGGCTGTTCAAAATCAACTGCCTGACCGCCAGCGGGTCATAATACCTGGTCAGTCTTTCATGCGCACCGGAAAAAGCTTGTTTAAGTGTGATAAAATTATTCAAGCTTTTACCCATCTTCTGTCCGTCAACGGTGGTCATATTATTGTGCAGCCAATATCGCACGAACGGCACGCCGTTAGCGGCCTCAGCCTGTGCAATTTCGCATTCATGGTGTGGAAATTTGTTTTCCAGTCCACCGCCGTGGATATCGATGGTCTTGCCCAGGTATTTCATAGCCATTACCGAGCATTCCAGATGCCAACCGGGAAAACCCATCCCCCAGGGACTTGGCCATTGCATAATGTGGCTCGGCTCAGCTTTCTTCCAGAGTGCAAAATCAACCGGATTCTTTTTATCTGGCGAGACCTCCACACGTACACCGGCTAACATCTCGTCGGTATTTCTGCCGGATAGCTTCCCATAGTCCTTGAACTTAGAAACATCGAAATATACCGAGCCGTTAGCCTCGTAAGCGTAGCCTTTCTCCAGAAGCGTCTTTACCAGCTCTATCTGCTCGGTTATATGACCACTGGCTCGCGGGCTAATGTCTGGCCGAACACAGTTAAGTTTGTCCATGTCCTCAAAGTAACTGCGAGTGTAGTATTCCGCCAATGCCATCGGATGCTTCTTTTCTCTTTTTGCTGCTTGGACAACTTTATCCTCACCTTCATCCGCATCGTCAGTCAGATGGCCCACGTCGGTTATATTCTGCACGTAAGTGACACTGTAATCAAGATAGCGAAGATAGCGAACCAAAACATCAAAGCTGACATAACTTTTCGCATGTCCCAGATGAGCGTGTCCATAGACGGTCGGCCCGCAGACGTATATCCCAACCTTGCCCTTTTGCAACGGCTGGAATTGCTCTTTTCTCCTGGTCAAGCTGTTGTAAAGCTGTAATCCCATATAAGCCTTTCGACACGGATTAACACTGCTTCTTTAGACACCGATTAACACGGATTAACAC